>JBJTFE010000372.1:0-2661 GCA_046093265.1 Phenylobacterium sp.
GCCCCAGGCCTTCCAGAACGCCGCCACCCGGGCCATGCGCAAGCATCACGGGCCGATCATGCTGAACGCCATCGGCCTCAACTGGGCCGGCCCCCTGATCCTCGAGATGGGGACGGAGGCCCAGAAGGCGGCCTACCTCAAAGGCATCCTCTCGGCCGAGGACATCTGGTGTCAGGGATTCTCCGAGCCCGGCCACGGCTCCGACCTGGGTTCCGCCCAGACCCGCGCCGTGCGCAATGGCGACCATTACGTGGTCAACGGCTCGAAGATCTGGACCACCCTCGGTCGCTACGCCAGGTACATGATCCTGCTGGCCCGGACCGACCCCTCCACCGAGCGCAAGTATGACGGCCTGAGCTTCTTCCTCATGCCCATGAAGGCGCCGGGGATCGAGACCGTCCCGATCCGCAAGCTCACCGGCGAGCACGGCTTCACCCAGACCTTCTTCACCGACGCGAAGGCCCCGGCCGACGGCCGGGTCGGCCCGGAGGGCGGCGGCTGGAAGGTGGCCATGCGCACCCTGGAGTACGAGCGCGGCGCCCGGGGCGGGCAGGCCGGCGGCTATGTCTCGGTGGGCGCCAACGCCTTCGACGTCTTCGAATTGGCCAAGCGCACGAAGCGCGGCGGTCGTCCGGTGCTGGACGATCCCCTCGCAGCCGACGAGATGGTCGGCTTCCTGATGGAGATCCAGGCCCTGCAGCTCAACGGCCAGCGGACCCAGGTGCCCCAGCTCATCGCCGACCGGCCCCAGGGCATCCCCCTCGCCTCGAAGCTGATGGGCACGGAGATGTCGCGCCGTCTCAACGACTTCGCCGTCCGCCTGACCGGCGCCCGCGGCGCCTACTATGTCGACGACCCGGACGCGGTGGACAACGGCCTGTGGGCCCGGAACTACCTGAACGCCTTCTCGGCGACGATCGGCGGGGGCGCCTCGCAGATCCAGGCCAACATCGTCGGCGAGCACGTGCTCGGCCTTCCGAAGTCGTAAGGAGGCGCGCCTGATGAAGGACCTGGGACGGATCGGATTTTCCGAGGACCAGGCGACCCTGCTCGAGGTCGCCACCGACTTCTGCCAGCGCCGCTCGCCGGTGGCGACCGTGCGCCGCCTCATGGAGGATGATCTCGGCCATGACCCGGCGGTCTGGGCCGAGATGGGCGACCTCGGCTGGCTGGGCGTCGCCATCCCCGAGGCCTACGGCGGCTCGGGCCTTGGCCTGGCCGAGGTGGTTCCCCTGGTCGAGCAGATGGGCCGTCGCCTCATGGCCGGGCCCTTCGTCTCCACGACCCTGGCGGCCCAGGCCCTGCTGGCGGCGGGAACCGAGGCCCAGAAGCTGGAGCATCTGCCGCGCATCGCCGACGGCGAGGCCGCGACCATCGCCCTGGGCGAGCCGGACACCGACTGGGAGCCCGACAGCATTGCCGCCGCGGCGGTGCGTGAGGCTGACGGCCGCCTCGCCCCGTCTGGCCGCAAGGTGCTGGTCACCGACGCCGGGATCGCCCGCCGGCTGATCGTCGCTGTGCGGCTGGACGGCGCGCCGGCCCTTGTCCTCCTGACCCCGGACGACCTGCCCGAAGGCGCGCTCCGGCGCGAGAAGGTGATCGACGAGACGCGCAGGTCTTTCAGCCTGACCCTCGACGGCGTCGCCGTCCCGCCGGACCGCCTCCTGGATCCGGAGCGGGCGCCGGCGGCCCTCGAGCACCTGCACCTCGCCGCCAACCTGCTGGCCGCCGCCGACATGGTGGGCGGGACCCAGGCCTGCATCGACTACACCCTGGACTACCTCCGGACCCGGACCCAGTTCGGCAAGCTGATCGGTTCCTACCAGGCCCTGAAGCATCCCATCGTCGACGCCTACACCCGCTACGAGCAGGCGCGGTCGCACCTCTACAGCGCGGCCCACTGCTTCAGCGAGCAGGGAACGGGCGAGATCGCCGTGCGCATGGCCAAGGCGTCGGCGGACGTCGCCTACAGCTTTGCGGCGGACCGTTCGATCCAGTTCCACGGCGGCTTCGGCTTCACCTGGGACTGCGACGCCCAGCTCTATCGCCGCCGGGCCATCTGGCACGCGGCCCAGTTCGGCGACGCGGCCTTCCACCGCCGCAAGCTCGCCCGCCTTATCCTCTGACCCTCGGAAACGCCATGACCGAAGCCGCTTCCCCGCCCGCCACCCGCGCCGAGGCCCTGGCCATCCTCACCGCGCCCGGCCAGCCCTATGAACTCGCGACCCTTCAGATCGGCGGATATCCCCGCAAGGTCTTCGTGAACGCGCCTCCGACCCTGCGCGAGATGTTCGCCGCGGCGGTCTCGGGCGCCACCTTCCTGGTCTATGGCGAGGAGCGCCTGACCTTCGCCGAGGTGACGCGGGACGCCGGGCGCCTCGCCTCCGTGCTGGTCTCCCGTTTCGGCGTGGGCAAGGGCGACCGGGTCGCCTTCTCCATGCGCAACTTCCCCGAGTGGGTCATCGCCTACCAGGCCGCCACCTCCATCGGCGCCGTGGCCGTGGCCATGAACGCCCTCTGGCAGTCGGACGAGATGGAGTACGGGCTCAAGGACTGCGGGGCGAAGGTCTTCATCGCCGACCAGGAGCGCCTCGACCGGCTGGCAGGGTGCTCGCCGGACCTGGACGTGCCGGTCATCGCCGTCCGCGCAGACCGGCCCGG
>JBJTFE010000373.1:0-3176 GCA_046093265.1 Phenylobacterium sp.
CGCAGGGCCTCGGGAACGGCCGGGCCGGGCTCGGCGGGGATCATGGCGCGCGCGCCGGCGGGGCGGCCGCCGCCGGGTCGACCTTCAGGGGCGCCGGCGGGTTCAGCCGGGCCTCGCGCATCCGCGCCTCGGTCAGGGCCGCGTCCAGCCGGGCGGCGAAGACCGCCAGCATCTCCCCGTCCCGCAGGAAGGGGGCGGCCTCGGCCAGGGCGCCGAACAGGTAGAGGTCCGGGTGCTCGGCCAGCACGGCGTTGGTCGGCGCGGCCTCCGAGAGCCGCGGCCGGGCGCGGTAGTCCAGCACCAGCCGCTCGGGCGCCTCCGGCGGCGGGACCAGCCGGATCCGGCCGCCCTGCAGGCGATGGCCCCTCGCCGTCCCGTCGGAGCGGGTCAGGGCCAGGATGTCGCGCAGGTCCTCCGGCCCGGCCAGTTCGGCCTGTCCGGGCGCCGCCTCCAGCTCGGCCCGCGCCATCAGGGCCGAAAAGCCCATCAGCCGGTTCAGCCGGGCCTCGGCCAGGGTGATGAAGTCCCCCGTCCGCCCGGCCAGGTCCTCGCGGTCCAGCCAGTCGGCCACGGCGGCCTTCAGGTCGTCATAGGTCGCGAGCCCCATGCGGGGGTCTCCTCTGTCAGGTCGGGAAGGAAGGACGCCTCGCCGCCCCCGGATCGCGTCCGGAGGCGGGAGGGCCGTCAGCCTCAGTTGCAGGCCAGGCGGCAGGCCAGCTGCGGGCGCAGGGTGCGGTAGCCGTAGAGGACGTCGAGGCGGCAGGGGAACCTGTCGCTGTTGATGTCGTACTGGCGCACGATCCGCATCGAGATCCCGTCAAAGACCTGCCGGGCGGCGAAGTCGACGCCCCGGGGCATCACCAGGTCCGCCGTCGCAAAGGCGAAGGCGCTCTTGTGGTACAGCAGGGACAGGCCGTGGGCGGCGTTGACCGACCCGGCGAGGGTGATCGCCGCCGCCGCATTGGTGGTGGCCAGGGTCACGGTCTGCATCGGCCCGGCGGTGATGATGGCCGGCGAGATCTGCACCACGCCCGCCCCGCCCGGATGGGCCTGGGTCACCACGAACTGCTGGAGGACCCCGGTGTTGGCCTTGGTCTCCGGATGCACCCGCATGACCCCGGCGATGGTGAAGACATCGCCCTTCGCCAGGCTTCCCGTCCCCGTCGCCACCGTGATGGCGTTCACCGAGTTGGCCGAGACCGGCAAGGACGTCGGCAGGGTGTTGGTCGCATAGCCCGCGCCGCCGCCGCGCAGGTGGGCCGGCCACAGGGTGTTCTCCATGAAGTCGAACCCGGCGGTCCGGCCCATATAGCCCTCGCGGTACTGCTTGGAGAGGGCGTCGGAGTCGTTGAACAGGCCCTTCAGCGCGTCCACCAGGTCCATGTTGTCCTGGGTGTTCAGGTTGGCCGTCCGGCCGCCCAGGGGCGCCAGGTTGTCCACCAGGATCTTCCGGCCCTGCAGCACCTTCTGGAAAGTGGCCGCCGCGCCCTGGCTGTTCACCTGGTTGGCCACGTCCTGGTACATCAGCATGGCGTCGGCCTCGATGGAGGCCGCCAGCACGCTCATGGCCGGCTCCAGGACCCGGTCGGAGAAGTCGTCCAGCCCCATGGTCAGGTCGACGCTGGTGAAGTTCAGGTCCACCCCCCTCTGGGTCTGGACCTTCAGCTCCACGCTGGACTCGTTGGTGTCCTGGGTCGCCAGGGCCGGGCCGTTGCGCACGGCGTACTGGTTGGGCAGGCGCACCTTCAGCGTGTCGCCGATCTTGGCGCCCTGACGGGCGAAGCGGTCGTCGTACTCCCTCGAGATCGTGCCGACGAAGTTCAGTTTCTGGTGCAGGCCTTTGTGTTCACCCCGGGTCGCTGGGCCAGGGCCGCCCTTTCGGGCCGCTGCGGGTTTCCGCCGCAGAGCAGACTATCTCATCACCCGCGCCGCCCGGTGGACGGGGCGGGTGCGATGCGCTTCGGGCCGCTTGGCCCTACTCCCTTCCGGGATAGTCGTTACACCTTCCCGCCCCCTCGGTTCGGGGCCGGGCTTGGCTCGGTGTGTCCATGCCGCGCTGGGCCCGCGGGAGAGGGGGGCCGGGCTCGGATGCGCGGTTTAGGAGTTCACCGAATTCACATCGTTCTTCGACGCGGGTCGCCCCGCGAAGGCGCCTCAGTCGACGCGGAGGGCCTCACGGGTGACCGTGGCGGCCGTCAAAAGCGAATTGGGCATGTCTCATCCTTCCCGGGCGTCGCCCGGCGGGGTTTCAGGTTCAGGGTTCAGGTCGTCCGGGCGCGCCGGGCCGGCGGTGCTGGAGGTCTCCAGGTCCGCCCCGGCGCGCGGGGTGCGGCGCGAGGTCCCCTCGGAAGGGGCCTGCTCGCGACGCGAAAACACTCGTCAGATTAGGGCCTTGGGCGGCGATGCTCGCGCAGGGTGGCGGCGTTGCGCCGGCGCATCCAGTCGGCCGTGTCCATCCGGTCGTCCAGGCCGGGGGCGCCGCCCCCCGGGCGTCCCGGGTCGGCGGCGGGGCGCACCTTGGGCCGTCCGGCCCGCCGGTCCGCCTCGGCCAGGCGACGGGCGAGGGTCTCGCCCAGGTGGGCCCGGTGCAGGATCCGCCACAGGCGCGGATCGTTGATCTGGCCCAGCTCCTCGGCCTCCACGCCAAAGCCCCGGGCGTATTCGGCGAGCTCCGCGGCCAGGGCCGGCGACCAGCCCTCGATCTGCCCGGCCAGGGCCCGGCCCGTGGCCCGCACCGCCTCGGCCTCCGCGGCCTCGTCGGCCAGCCGGGTCTCGTGTTCCTTCCGCGCCAGGTCGAAGGCCAGCCGCTCGCGCCCCTCCGCCAGCGCCTGCCGACGCTCGCGCAGGGCCCGCGCCCGCTCCGGGTCCGCCGCCTCCAGGGCCGGCCAGTCCAGCCCGTCCAGGGCCTGGGCCTGCTCGTCCATCAGGTGCAGCCGCGCCCGCCCCGCCACGTGGGCCTCCGAGGCCGTGCGCTCGACCTCCAGCCGCCGCCTGTGCTCGGCCAGCTCCTGGGTCTTGCGGGTATAGTCCGCCTGCCGCAGGAAGGCCGACTTCAGCGCCGGCGGCGCCAGCCAGACCTCCCCGTCCACCTCGATCTCGCTCCAGTCCGAGCGATCGTCAGCGTCCTCGGCCTCCGGCGCCTCCTCGATCACCTCCTCGGCCAGGTCCACACTCTC
>JBJTFE010000374.1:0-2147 GCA_046093265.1 Phenylobacterium sp.
CCGGCAACCTGCTTGACAGGGTGGCCTAGTTCCGCCCGAGACAACTCACGGACGGATACTGCGGATCGGACGGGAGGCTCCGTCCCGCTGCGCGGTCCACCTCCCCCTGAAGGTGGAGGAATGGCTGAGCTATTGCTCCCCTGCGGGGGAGCTCCCGGCGAAGCGGGGTGAGGGGGCTTGCGGAGGGGCCGCTGACCCCCTCTGGCGCGCTGGGGGCGCCGCCGGGGTTCAGCCGCGCCGGGCCTCCAGGTGTTCAGTGAGACTCCGGACCGCCCGGGCGAGATCGGCGAGCTCCTGCTCCTTCAGGGCGTCGATCTTCTGGTGCAGGAGCTCGATCTCCAGCTCGGCCTTGACGTTGACCTGGTAGTCGCTCTCGGCCTTGCGCCGGTCGATGTCCTGCTGGCGGTTCTGGCTCATCAGGATGAAGGGGCCGGCATAGGCGGCCTGGAAGGAGAGGGCGAGGTTCAGGAGGATGAAGGGATAGGGGTCCCAGTGATTCACCCAGGCCAGGACGTTCAGGGTCACCCAGCCCGCGAGCAGGAAGGACTGGACGATGATGAAGGGCCAGGAGCCGATGGTGGCGGCGACCGCGTCGGCGACCTTCTGGCCGACCGAGACGCCCGAGGCCTCATCCCCCGCGTCGCGAAGGTTGCGCCTCTGGCGGCGGAGTTCCTCCTGAAGCCGGGCTTCGGCGTCGTGAATGCGCGCGTCCAGGTCGGTCATGGTTCACTCCTTGCAGGGCGGAGGCATCCTTTCAGACCCGCCCGGCGGGGCCAAGGCCCCGACGCCGCCTCGGACGCCGGGCGCCGGCCGCCGACTCGCGTTAGCGGAGGTCATGCCCACCACCCTTCGCCTCGGCCTGGTCTACGCCGCCCTCTATGTGGGCAGCGCCGCCAGTACGCCCTTCATGCCGGTCTGGCTGAGCGAGAAGGGGCTGACGGGCGCCCAGGTGGGGCTGGTCCTCGCCCTGCCCATGCTGTTCCAGATCCTGACCTCGCCGGCCCTGGCCCTGTGGGCCGACCGGTTCCGGTTGCGCCGCACGCCCATCGCCTGGCTAGCGGTCGGGACCTGCGCGGCCTACCTCGCCCTGGCCGGACTGGACGGTTTGCCGGCCCTGGCGCTGGCCTGGCTGCTGGCCGCCAGCCTGTTCCTCGCCCTGCCGCCCCTGATCGACGTCATCGCCCTGTCCAGGGCCCAGGCCGAGGGCTTCAACTATGGCCTGCCCAGGGGCATGGGTTCGGCGGCCTATATCGGCGCGGCCATTGCGACCGGCGCCCTGGTCACCGCCGTCTCCGTGGATGTCGCCCTGGCCTGGATGATCTTCGCCGCCGGCCTGACGGCGGTCTGCGCCCGTTTCCTGCTGCCGGCGGATCCGGCGCCTGGCCCGGCTGCGGCGGGTCGTAGCGAGGGCGGCGGCCTGGAGGGACTGAAGACCCTGGTTCGGGACCCGGTCTTCCTCCTCGCCGTGGGCTCCGCGGGCCTGATCCAGTCCGCCCACGCCTTCTACTACGCCTTCTCGGCCCTCGCCTGGAAGGCGCAGGGTCTGCCCGAGAACCTGACCGGCCTGCTCTGGGGCGTCGGGGTGGCGGTGGAGGTCGCCTTCCTGTGGTTCGGGGCCCGGCTCCAGAGACGGCTCGGGCCCCGGAACCTGCTGCTGATCGGCGGGCTCGCCGGCGTCCTGCGGTGGAGCCTCCTCGCCCTCTCGCCGCCGCTCTGGGCGCTGGTCCCGCTCCAGGCCCTGCACGCCCTGACCTACAGCGCGGTCTTCCTGGCCTCGATCCAGCTGGCGGCGCGGCTGTCGGGGCCGCAGACGGCCTCTGCGGCTCAGATGGTCAACGCCGCCCTGCAGGGCGGGATCCTGAGCGGCCTCGCCACCCTGGCCTCAGGGCCGCTGTTCGACGCCTTCGGGGCCCTTGGCTACCTGGCCATGACCGCGATGGCGGCGGCGGGCCTCATCGGCGCCCTCGGCCTCTACCGTATCCGCCGGCTGCAGGAAACGGGCGCAGACCGCCGTCAGGCCGGCGGAGAAGCTCTGCCAGGCCAGGGCGACATCCACGGAGACGGCGGTGACAAGGGCGCGGGTCGCATTGGCCGCGCCGATTTAGGGCGCCGATCCGATGCCCCTGGGCAGGCCTTAGTTGATGCCC
>JBJTFE010000375.1:0-9418 GCA_046093265.1 Phenylobacterium sp.
TCGTCTCCGAGGAGGCCGACGCCAGCCTGACCCATCCCCTTGTCCGCACCCACCCTGTCACTGGCCGGAAGGCGCTGTACATCAGCCCTGTCTACACGGTCGGCATCGCGGGCTTCACACCTGAGGAATCGAAGGCTCTCCTGGACTTCCTGTTCGCGCACCTGACCCAGGAACGGTTCATCTACCGGCACAAATGGACCGCAGGCGACCTCCTGATGTGGGACAACCGCTGCACCATGCACTTCGCCGAGGGCGGCTATGACGGCCACTTGCGGGTGATGCACCGGACGACCGTGCAGGGTGAGGTTCCCGTCTGACGTCTCGCGCCCGCCGTCTCAGACCAGCTTGGCCTTACGCAGCACCTGATAGGCGCGGATCGTGCGCTGCAACTTGGTCTCCGCCGACCTGTCGCCGCCGTTCGCGTCGGGGTGGCACAGCTTGACCAGCTCGGTGTACCGCGCGCGGATCCGGGTGGCGTCAGCCTCGTCGTCGAGGTCGAGATCGGCAAGGGCGCTGCGCTCCAGCTTGCCCAGCCCGCGCGCCGGAGCGGCGTCCGCTGGACGGCCTGAACTTGTCCGGCCGAAGAGGTCGAACGGATCACGGAAACCGTCGCCCGTAGCGAAGCCCCGCGCCGCAGCCGCCGCCTCGCGAGAGTTGCGGCCGGCCTTGAAGTCCCAGGTCGGGCGATCGCCGAGGCTGCTCTGTTCCATCCGGGCCCGGATCTCGCCTTCGCTCATGCCGGCGAAGAAGTTCCAGTTCCGGTTGTACTCCGCCGCATGGGGCTGGCAGAACCAGTAGTGCTGGTTCAGGAGATCGCGGCTCTTGGGCGCCCGGGCGGTCGCTGCGGTCCGGCAGCCCGGATGGTCGCAGGCGCGCTCACCGGGCTTCAGGGCGTGCACGTCCGCCTGCGCCGCCTCCTCCGCGGTCGGCGGACGGACCCGGATGTCGACGAAGCGGGGTCTGTATTGAAACGCGCCGGCCATCCGCCAAGTATGTGAAGGTTGGCCTCGCTTTCAAGATTCTAAGGACGGACATGGGACGTATCGCCGGAACGTTGCGGGAAAAGCTCAGCGCCGCCTTTCAGCCTGACGAGCTCGAGATCGAGGACGACTCCGCCCGCCATGCCGGCCATGCAGGCGCTACGCCGGGCGGCGAGAGCCACTTCAACATCCGGATCCGCGCCGCCGCTTTCGCCGGCCAGTCGCGGGTGGCCCGCCAGCGCAGGGTGTACCGTATCCTGGCCGAGGAACTCGCGGGCCCTGTGCACGCCCTGTCCCTGACGGCCCTTGCGCCCGGCGAGGCCAGGTAACAGTCTGTCGGCGTTGAACTGGGGCGAAATTGAAGTGCTGACCACCATCCGGGTGAACGGGGTCGACCGCTCGGCCGACGTCGATACGCGCACGACCCTGCTTGATTTCCTGCGGGAGCGGCTTGACCTCAAGGGGACAAAGAAGGGCTGCGACCATGGCCAGTGCGGAGCCTGTACGGTCCTGGTCAACGGCGTGCGGATCAACGCCTGCCTGTCCCTCGCGGTGATGCACGCAGGTGATGAAGTCCTGACCGTCGAGGGCCTGGCGGAGGGCGAGGTCCTGCATCCGGTCCAGCAGGCCTTCCTCGCCGAGGACGCCTTCCAGTGCGGCTACTGCACGCCCGGCCAGATCTGCTCGACGGTGGGGCTCCTCGCCGAGGTCGCCGCCGGCCAGCCCAGCGAGGCCACGTCGGACCTCGAGGGGCCGGTTGTCCTGACCGACGCCGAGATCCGCGAACGGATGAGCGGCAACATCTGCCGCTGCTCGGCCTATCCCCAAATCCTCGCCGCCGTGCGTCGGGCCGCCGGAGCCGCCGCATGAAGCCCTTCGCCTACGAACGCGCCCGCGACGTCGACCACGCCCTCAGCCTCGCCGCCGCCAGCCCGGGCGCCCGGTTCCTGGCCGGAGGAACTAACCTCCTGGACCTCATGAAGCTGGAGATCGAGCAGCCGCCGCGACTGATCGATGTGGGCCGGCTGCCGCTCGCCGCGATCGCGGACACTGCTTCCGGGGGCCTGAGGATCGGCGCGATGGCCAGCAATACGGCTGTTGCCTCCGATCCCCGTGTTCGCAGTCGGTATCCGGTCCTGGCCCGCGCCATCCTGGCTGGAGGCTCGGTCCAGTTGCGCAACAAGGCCTCCGTGGGCGGGAACCTCATGCAGCGCACCCGCTGCCCCTACTTCATGGATCCGGCCAAGCCCTGCAACAAGCGTCTGCCGGGATCCGGCTGCAGCGCCGCCGAGGGTCTCGCCAAGGGCCTGGCCCTGTTCGGCGCGAGCGAGTTCTGCCTCGCGGTCAGTCCCTCGGACATGAGCGTCGCCCTGGCCCTTCTCGACGCCGAGGTCGAGACGGTCCGCGCAGACGGCTCGGTCCGGCGGCGGCCGGTGGAGACCCTGCACCGTCTTCCCGGAGATGCACCCCAGGTCGATACCGATCTCTCTCCGGATGAACTGATCCTGGCGGTCGAGATTCCGCCGCCTCCGCCGGGCCGCCAGGTGTGGCGCAAGGTCCGGGCGCGCGCGTCCTATACCGGCGCCCTCGCCAGCGTCGCCGTGGCTGGCGGCCGTGTGGCCCTGGGCGCAGTTGCGGCCCGGCCCTGGCGCGCCCGGGCCGCCGAGGCCGCCCTGGCCGGGGGCGCGTCCCCCGCCGAGGCCGCCCGGGCCGAGTTGGCGACAGCCGAAGGCGCAGAGGGTCGCCTGTCCCTTGTCCGCCGCCTGGCCGCTGACGCCATGGAAGACGCCCGCAAAGGAGACCGGTCATGAGCTCCGTCAAGGACTGGGCCGCCCCCAACCCCGTCACAGAAAACCGGTCCGGCCTTATCGGCAAGCCTGTTGACCGCTACGAGGGACGGCTGAAGGTCACCGGGACCGCGCCCTACGCCTTCGAGGTGGAGACCCCCGCGCCGCCCCTCTACGGCCACATCGTCTCCGCGACCATCGCCCGCGGCCGGATCACCGCGATCGACACCAAGGCGGCGGAGTCTGCGCCCGGCGTCGTCCTGGCGTGGAGCCACCTGAACGTCCCCGCGCAGGCCGACCGGGGCGCCCGGATCAACCCCCGGAGCCAGCGCGGTTCGAACCCCGCCCTGGAGTCCGACCGGGTCGAGCACTACGGCCAGTCCGTCGCCTTCATCCTGGCCGATACGCCCGAGAGCGCCCGCGGCGCCGGAAGCCTCGTCCGGGTGACCTATGCGGAGGAACCGGCCGACCTCGATTTCCTTTCCAGCCTGGACAAGGCGGTCCCGGCGCCTGGCGAGGAGGACGCCCGGGTCGGCGACTTCGAGGCGGGATATTCGGCCTCTGAGGTCACCGTCGACGAGACCTGGTTCAGCCCCCTCCAGAACCACGCCCAGATGGAGCCCTGCGCCACCACCGCCTGGTGGGAGGGCGACAAGGTCGTGGTCCACACCTCCATCCAGATGGTCAGGGGCGGCCAGCACGCCCTGGCCGAGACCCTTGGCATCCCCTCGGACCGGGTCAGGCTCTTCACCCGCTACATCGGCGGCGGTTTTGGCGGAAAGGGCCAGTCCTACGACGACCTGACCCTCGCGGCCCTGGCGGCGCGCGAAAGCGGTCGCCCCGTCCGGGTCGCCTACACGCGCCAACAGATGTTCCAGGCCACGATCCATCGGCCGGCCGTGCAGATGCGGGTGCGTCTCGGGGCCGATCGCACCGGCCGGCTCAACGCCATGGCCGTCGAGGCGGTCACGCATTGCGCCCGCAACGCCCCCTTCGTGGAGCATGCGGCGAACTTCGCCCGTAACCTCTACGCCGCACCCCATCGGCTGACCGGGCACCGGCTGGTCCGGCTCGACATCCCGCACGCCGGGGCCATGCGTGCGCCCGGCGAGGCGCCGGGCATGCTGTCCCTCGAATGCGCCATGGACGAGTTGGCGGAGAAGCTGGGCATGGACCCCATTGCGCTTCGCATCCGCAATGAGCCCGAGGTCGACCCCGACAATGGAAAACCCTTCTCGGTCCGCCAGCTGGTGCGGTGCATGCAGGAAGGCGCCCAGCAGTTCGGCTGGGACCGCCGGAACCCGACCCCCGGCGCCGTCCGCGACGGGCGCTGGTATGTCGGCATGGGCATGGCTACGGCGATCCGCGGGAACTTCCTCCTGCCCGCCAAGGCCGGGCTGCGCCTGACGGGAGACGGGGTTGCGACCCTGACCCAGGGAATGACCGACATCGGCACGGGCACCTACACCATCCTCGCCCAGATCACCGGCGAGACCCTGGGCCTGACCCTCGACCAGGTTCGCGTCGAGCTCGGCGATTCCGACATGCCGCCCGCACCGGGCTCCGGCGGACAGTTCGGGGCCGCTACGGCGGGCTCCGCGGCCTTCGAGACGGGCATGGTCATGCGCCGGCGGCTGGCTGAGCTCGCTGCCGGCGATCCCGCCTCGCCCCTCTATGGCGAAGACCCCACCCTGATGGACTTCGCCAACGGCAACATCGTGCTCGGCAACCGCAGCGAGAGCCTCGCCGCCCTGGCCGCCCGCGCCGGCCCGGAAGGCGTGTATGTGGAAGGGTCCATCTCGCCGGCCGCCGACGCCCGGGACTGGTCGCAGCACACCTACGGCGCCCATTTCGCTGAGGTCGGGGTCGATTCCGTCACCGGAGAGGTGCGTCTGCGCCGGATGTTCGGGGTCTTCGCCGCGGGCCGGATTCTCAACGCCAAGCTGGCCAAGAGCCAGATCACCGGCGGTATGATCTGGGGCGTCGGCGCGGCCCTCACCGAGGCCAACCCGGTCGACCCGAGGTTCGGGTCCTTCCTGCACCAGGACCTCGGCGGCTATCTCGCCCCGGTCCACGCCGACATCGTCAACCTGGACGCCGTCCTGCTGGACGAGGCGGACGACAAGGCCAACCCGATGGGCATCAAGGGCGTGGGCGAGTTGGGCATCTGCGGAGCCGGGGCGGCCATCGCAAATGCGGTCTACAACGCCTGCGGCGTTCGCCTGCGCGACTATCCCCTGACGCCGGACAAGGTCCTCGCGGCCTTGGAGGCGAAGGGCCTCTGAGGCGCCGCTCAGGCCGTATCGTCACCTTCCAGGGGAGGCGAGATCTTCAGGGCCGTGATGCGGTTGCGGACGCGCTTGACCACCTGGAAACGGTGGCCGTGGAAGATGAAGGCCTGGCCGATCCTGGGTATCGCCTGCGCCTCATGGATGACCAGGCCGGCGACGGTAACCGCCGGCTCGTCCGGCAGGTCCCAGTCCATGGCGCGATTGAGGTCGCGCACGGCCACCGAGCCCGCCACCGAGACTGAACCATCGGGCTGTCGCCTCAGGCCTTCGACCGTGTTGTCGTACTCGTCCTCGATCTCGCCGACGATCTCCTCGAGGATGTCCTCAAGCGTCACCAGCCCCTGCAGGGCGCCGTACTCGTCCACCACCAGGGCGAAGTGGTTCTTCTGTTTCAGGAAGGCGTTGAGCTGGTCCTTGAGGTTGGTGGTGTCGGGGATAAACCAGGGCTCTCGGCGGATCTTGTCGACCGAGACCTTTGACATGTCGCCGTCCGCCTCGGAAATGGCCAGCAGAAGATCCTTGGCGTGCAGAATGCCAATGATGTTTTCCGGGTTGTCCCGGTAGAGCGGAATCCGGGTGTGGTCGCTCTTCAGGACCTGGGACACCAGGTCCCGGATCGGCAGGTCGGCGTCGACCATGGAGATCGACATCCGGTGCACCATGACCTGGCTGACATCCATCTCCGAGAGGTCAAGGACGCCGCCCAGCATCCGCCGGTCGCGCGCCTCCACCAGGCCTTCCGAGTGGTGGTACTCGACGGCGCCGCGGATCTCTTCATGCGCCGCCAGCACGTCCATCTCCATGCCCAGCCGCACGCCGAAGAGACCCAGCGTCCGGCGGACGATCCACTGGATCGCCCAGATCATCGGACCGAACACCTTCACGGTGATCAGGGTGGGCGCCGACAGGAGTCGAGCCACGTCATCCGAGCGCAGGATGGCCAGGGTCTTGGGCAGGACCTCGGCGAAGACCAGGACAAGAACGGTCATGATGCCCGTGGCCACAGCCACGCCAAGGGCGCCGGGAATGGCCCGGGTGACGAACTCCGTCGTCACCGCAGAGGCCAGGATGTTGATCAGGTTGTTGCCCAGCAGCACCGCCCCGATCATCGTCTCCTGGTCGGAGATCAGCCGGTTCACCCGGCCGGCGGCCCGGTCGCCCTCGCGCTCGAGCTGGTGCATCCGGGTTCGGCTGGCGCCGGTCAGGGAGGTTTCAGCCGCCGAAAACAGGGCGGAGATGGCCAACAGGCCAAAGATCACCGGGGTCAGGGCCAGGATCACGCCCCACATCAGACAGCTCCCTCAGAGACCAGGAATTCGCGCATCCGGCCGGCGTCGACGTCGCGGGCGACAAAGGCCTCGCCGGCGCGGCGGGCGAGGATGAAGGTCAGCCGCCCGCCTTCGGCCTTCTTGTCCTGGGCCATGTGTCGCAGGAGCTCGTCGGCGGCGAACCGTCGATCGCCGAGGTCGGAGAGCCGCGAGGGCAGGCCTGCATTGGCGACGGCGGCGACCGCCCGCCGGGCGTCTTCGCCGGGGCAGAGGCCCTCTGCAGCCGAGAAACGGAAAGCCATGGCGGAGCCCAGGGCGACGGCCTCCCCGTGAAGCAGGTCCTCGCCGTAACCGGTCTCGGCCTCCAGGGCGTGCGCGAAGGTATGCCCAAGGTTGAGCAGGGCCCGACGCCCGGCCTCGCGCTCGTCCTCGATGACGATTTCGGCCTTCATCTCCACTGAACGCTCCACGGCGCGGGCCAGGGCCCCGGGGTTCCGCGCCAGCACGGCGCCGGCATTGGTCTCCAGCCAGGCGAAGAAGGCCGGATCGCCCAGCAGGCCGTACTTCAGCACCTCGGCGTAGCCTGCGCGCATCTCCCGGTCGGGCAGGGTGGTCAGGACATCCAGGTCCGCCAGGACAAGCCGCGGCTGGTGGAAGGCCCCGACCAGGTTCTTGCCCCGGGGGGTGTCGATGGCCGTCTTGCCGCCGACCGAAGAGTCCACCTGGGCCAGCAGGGTGGTGGGGATCTGTGCGAAGTCGGCCCCGCGCTTGTAAATGGCGGCGGCGAACCCTGCGAGGTCGCCGATCACGCCCCCGCCGAAGGCCACGATCAGGTCTCCCCGGTCCAGTTCCAGCGCAAGAAGCGCGTCGCACAGGGATTCCAGCCCGGCGAAGCTTTTGGTCTGTTCTCCGGGCGGCAGGACCACGGGATGGACGGCCAGGCCCGCGCGCCCGAGGGCGGCGGCGAGGCGATCTCCGTGAAGACCCCAGACCGTGCTGTCTGACACCACCGCCACACGGTCTCTCCGGACGAAGGGGCGCAGCCGCTCTCCCGCGGTCTCCAGCAGGCCGGGGCCGACAAGGACCTCATAGGCGCGGGCGCCAAGGTCTACGGGGATCGAGCGGATCATGCGGAGGTGCGGGCCTGCCAGTCGGTGAGGGCGCGGATCACCTGGTCGACGGTGACCTGGTGCGGCGAGTCGCCGGTCTCGACGGTGATGTCGGCCTCGGCGTAGGCGGGATATCGCGCCTGCGCCTGCTCGGTCAGGACGGTCATCGGGTCCTTGCCGGTCAGGAGAGGGCGGTTGTCCTTGCGGGCGACGCGACGGGCCAGGACCGGCAGGTCGGCCCTCAGCCAGACCGAGGTCGACCGCGCCTTGATCAGCGCCCGGGTCTCCGGGTTCATGAAGGCGCCGCCGCCTGTGGCCAACACCAGCGGCGGGCCCTCCAGGAGGCGGGCGATGACCCGCCGTTCGCCGTCGCGAAAGGCCGGCTCGCCGAACTGCTCAAAGATCTCGGGAATGGACCGGCCCGCGGCGACCTCGACCTCCTCGTCGGCGTCGCGGAAGGGCAGGTCGAGGGCCTGAGCAAGGCGCTTGCCGACGCTGGACTTTCCCGAACCCATCAGACCCACGAGGGTGATGGTCCGGGCGCGCAATGGGTCTGACGGGTCCATGAGGAAGCCCGGTTCTACACCAGCCGCCCTGCAGGCGCTAGGATCACCCTGATTTGGGCGGGTGCGCACGCCCGGGAGCGGGGATCATGAGCGGCGAGGGCTGGGCCGAAGCATTCCTGGAGATGATGTCCGTCGAGCGGGGGGCGGCGGCCAACACCCTGCGCGCCTACGAGCGCGACCTCGCCGACGCCTCGGGTTTCCTGGCGGGTCGGGGCCTGTCTCTGGCCGCCGCGGCTGCGGAGGATGTCGAGGCCTATTTCACCGACCTGGGCCGGCGGGGCCTGTCGCCCGCCACGGCGTCGCGGCGGCGGGCGGCGCTTCGCCAGTTCTACCGCTTCGTCCTGGGAGAGGGCTGGCGACCCGACGACCCTTCCCGCCGGGTGGAGGCGCCGCGCCGCGGCCGGCCCCTGCCCAGGGTGCTGAGCCGCGAGGAGGCCGCCGCCCTGATCGCCGCCGCCTCGGCCCGGGACGCTGTGAGGGGCCTGCGCCTCGCCTGCATGATCGAGCTGGCCTACGCCGGCGGCCTGCGGGTCTCCGAGCTGACTGGCCTGACCCTCGCCGCCGTCGTCCGGGGTCCCGACTTCCTGATGATCCGCGGCAAGGGCGGCAAGGAGCGCCTCGCCCCCCTGAACGACGCGGCCAGGGCCGCCGTCCGGGCCTGGCTGGAGGTCCGGGCCTCGACCCTGCCCAAGGGGGACGCCGCCAACCCCTGGCTCTTTCCCTCGGGGGGGCGGGGCGGGCGGCTGACCCCCCGGCGCTTCGCCCCGCTCCTGTCCGAGGCGGCGGTCGAGGCCGGCAGCGACCCGGCGCGGGTCTCGCCCCATGTCCTGCGCCACGCCTTCGCCACCCACCTTCTGGAGGGCGGGGCGGACCTGCGGGTGGTCCAGACCCTGCTGGGCCACGCCGATATCGCTACGACCCAGATCTACACCCACGTGGCCGGCGAGCGCCTGCGCGAAGTGGTCGCCGGCGCCCATCCCCTGTCCACCTCGCGCCGGCCCCGGCGCGAATCCGGCTTTTCCTGAAGGTTCCCAGCCACTAGGTTCCCCCCAGCGAAACAGGACGGGATTCCCGCCGCATGGCCGTTCATTATCTCGAGTTCGAGCGCCCCATCGCCGACCTCGAGGCCAAGATCGACGAGCTGTCCCGCCTGGCCGAGACCGCCGGCACCGAAGACCTGACCCGAGAGATCGACGCTCTGCGTGAACGGGCTCGGCAGATGCGCAAGGACGCCTACGCCAACCTCGACGCCTGGCAGAAGACCCAGGTCGCCCGACATCCGGAACGTCCGCATTTCGTGGACTACTGCGCCGGCCTGATCGACGAATTTGTCGAGCTCAAGGGCGACCGCAAGTTCGCCGACGACCAGGCCATCATGGGCGGCATCGGCCGCTTCCGGGGCCAGCCGGTCCTGATC
>JBJTFE010000376.1:0-2102 GCA_046093265.1 Phenylobacterium sp.
CGCCGCGATGGCGTGTTGCTGATAGCGGACGAGGGCCAGCTGCAGGCGCTGCAGGTCCTTTTCGTAGGCGTCGAAGGAGGGGCTCGTGTCGTTCATGAGGCGAGCCTAGGCGGGGGCCGGCTTCGGGTCTAGGAGGAAGCATGATCCGCCTTCACGTCGAAGTTGATCTCGCCGATGGCCAGGACCTGGTCCTTCCCGACGCCCAGGCCCGCTACCTGACCCAGGTCATGCGGCGCGTCCCGGGGGACGAGCTCCTGGTCTTCAACGGCCGCGACGGGGAGTGGCTAGCGGCTGTCGCGGAAGCGAGCCGCCGTGCGACGCGGTTGACGCTCCTGCGCAGGACCCGGGCCCAGCCCCCCCGTGGGAACCTGGCCCTCGTCATGGCGCTTGTGAAGCGGACGCCCCTTGAGACCGTGATCGCGAAGGCCGTCGAGCTGGGGGTCAGCGAGATTCACCTGGTCACGACCGAAAGGACCAATGCTGAACACGCCCGAATTGATCGGCTGGAGGCTATCGCTGCAGAGGCCGCCGAGCAGACAGGGCGGCTTGATGTCCCGGAGATTCACGCGCCGGAGCCCCTGTCCCGGGCGTTGGACGCCCGGCCGGACGGAGGCCGGTTGGTCTTCTGCGATGAGGCCGGTGATGCGCCGCCTCTGCTGGAGGCCCTCGACGGCCAGCCCCCCGGGCCCCTGGCCGTGCTCATTGGCCCGGAGGGCGGATTCTCGACCTCCGAAAGGGCGACCCTGAGATCGCGGAAGGGCGTCATAGCCGTGTCGCTTGGCCCCCGCGTTCTAAGGGCGGATACGGCCGCCGTCTCCGCCCTGACCCTCGTCCAGGCGATGCTCGGGGACTGGCGGACCTGAACTCCTGACAGTGATCGAGAATTCCTGATTTGCGCGCGGGTGACTTAACGGCGTAAAGATCGCCCCCGCCGGAATGCGGGGCCGGGAAGGGAACCTACGGGAAGAGTGGCATGGCCGACTCCAAGGTCGATGATCGACCGCTGGATTTCTCCGACATCGTCGGTTGGCTGCAGGCGGGCGAGACGCCGCCAGCCGACTGGCGCGTGGGTGCGGAGCACGAGAAGTTTGTCTTTCGCAAGGCGGATCACGCCCCCGTTCCCTATGACGGCGACGAAGGAATCCTGGCCCTCATGGAGGGCCTGAAGGCCTACGGCTGGACCGGAGTCTTCGAAGGGGAGACCCTGATCGGGCTGGAGCGCGGCAAAGCCAATGTGAGCCTCGAGCCCGGCGGACAGTTTGAACTGTCGGGCGCCCCCCTCGCTGACATGCATGAGATCGTTGCAGAGACCGCGGGCCACCTGGACGAGGTCCGGGCCGTTGGCGAGCGTCTCGGCCTGGGGTTCCTCGGCCTGGGCTTCACCCCGGAGTGGACCCGCGCTCAGGTACCCGTCATGCCCAAGGGCCGCTACCGGATCATGCGCGCCTATATGCCGAAGATCGGCGGCTTGGGCCTGGACATGATGTTCCGCACCTGCACCGTGCAGGCCAACCTCGACTTCGCCGACGAAGACGACATGCGGCTGAAGTTCCGCACCAGCCTGGCCCTGCAGCCTGTAGTCACCGCCCTCTTCGCCAATTCCCCGGTTGTTGAGGGGCGCCCCTCAGGCTTCCTCACCGCCCGGGCCAATGTCTGGACCGACACGGACCCCGACCGGACAGGGATGTTGGGCTTTGTCTTCGACAAGGGGTTCGGCTACGAGGCCTATGCGAACTACCTCCTTGATGTTCCGATGTATTTCGTCAAGCGGAAGGGCGCTTATGTGGATCTTTCCGGACGTTCCTTCCGACAGTTCCTGACCCAGGGCTTCAATGACCTTCCCGGCGACCGACCGAGCCTGAAGGACTTCGCCGACCACGCCACAACCGCCTTCCCGGAGGTGCGGCTCAAGCAGTACCTGGAGATGCGTGGCGCCGATGTCGGTCCTCAGCCCATGCTGGACGCCTTGCCGTCGCTCTGGACCGGCGTGCTTTACGATTCCACAGCTCTCGCTGCGGCCTGGGACCTGTGCCGTGACTGGCCGCTGGAGTCGCACGAGCGCCTGCGGGCGGACGTGACCCGTCTGGGCCTGAAGGCGAGGA
>JBJTFE010000377.1:0-7028 GCA_046093265.1 Phenylobacterium sp.
CCTCCGAGACGATGGGGCGCACCTTGTCCACCGTCCGGCCATCGATGCGGATTCCGGTCTCGATGATGTTGCGGTGAACTACCAGGAGAAGTACTACGCCGCGGGCAAGATCCCCGGCTCCTTCCCCCGCCGCGAGGCCGCGCCGAGCCAGAAGGAAACCCTGACCTCGCGCCTGATCGACCGTCCGATCCGGCCGCTGTTCGTCGATGGCTTCAAGAACGAGGTCCAGGTGGTCGCCACCGTGCTGGCCCATGACCTGGAGAATGATCCCGACATCGTCGCCATGGTCGCCGCCTCCGCCGCTCTCGTGCTGTCCGGCGCGCCCTTCATGGGTCCCATCGGCGCGGCGCGCGTCGGCTACGCCAACGGCGAGTACATTCTGAACCCGACCCTCGACCAGATGAAGGAGTCGGCCATGGACCTGGTCGTCGCCGGCACGAGCGACGCGGTCATGATGGTGGAATCGGAAATCCAGGAGCTCTCGGAAGAGGTGGTTCTGGGCGGCGTAACCTTCGCCCACAAGTCCATGCAGCCGGTGATCGACGCCATCATCGAGCTGGCTGAGCATTCGGCCAAGGACCCCTTCGAGTTCACCCCGGACGATACCGAGGCCCTGAAGTCGGAGGCCCGGAAACTGATCGGCGCCGATCTGGCGGCCGCCTACAAGATCGTCGCCAAGGGCCAGCGCCACGACGCCGTCAGCCAGGCCAAGGCCAAGGCCGTGGCCGCCCTGGCCAAGTCCGAGGCCAATCCCTCGGGCGTCGACGGCCAGAAGCTGGCCGGCGTGCTGAAGGAGCTCGAGGCCGAGGTCGTCCGCCGCAACATCATCGAGACGGGCATCCGCATCGACGGCCGGACGGTCGACAAGGTGCGGCCGATCGTCTCGGAAGTTGGAGTCCTGACCCGGGCCCACGGCTCGGCCCTGTTCACGCGCGGCGAGACCCAGGCCCTGGTGGTCGCCACCCTCGGTACGGGCGATGACGAACAGCTGATCGACGCCCTGGAGGGCAAGTACTACGAGCGCTTCCTGCTGCACTACAACTTCCCCCCCTTCAGCGTCGGCGAGACCGGGCGGATGGGCGCCCCTGGGCGGCGGGAAGTCGGCCACGGCAAGCTGGCCTGGCGGGCCGTTCGCCCCATGCTCCCCAGCCATGACGAGTTCCCCTACACCCTTCGTCTGGTGTCGGAGGTCCTGGAGTCCAATGGATCGTCGTCGATGGCGACGGTGTGCGGCGCCTCTCTGGCCCTGATGGACGCCGGCGTGCCCCTGAAGAAGCCGGTCAGCGGCATCGCCATGGGCCTCATCCTGGAGAAGGACGGCTTCGCCGTGCTCTCGGACATCCTGGGCGACGAGGATCACCTCGGCGACATGGACTTCAAGGTGGCCGGCACCGAGGACGGGATCACCTCCCTCCAGATGGACATCAAGATCGCCGGGATCACCGAGGAGATCATGCGCAAGGCGCTGGAGCAGGCCAAGGGCGGCCGCCAGCACATCCTGGGTGAAATGGCCAAGGCCATGCAAGCCCCGCGCACCCAGCTCGGTGAGTTCGCCCCCAAGATCGAGACCATCAAGATCCCGGTGGACAAGATCCGCGAGGTGATCGGCTCGGGCGGCAAGGTGATCCGCGAGATCACCGCCGAGACCGGGGCCAAGGTCGATATCGGCGAGGATGGCACGATCCGCATCGCAGCGGCCGACCAGGCCAAGATCGACGCGGCCCGCGACTGGATCAAGTCCATCGCCTCGGAGCCCGAGCTGGGCGCCATCTACACCGGCAAGGTCGTCAAGATCGTCGACTTCGGCGCCTTCGTGAACTTCTTCGGCGCCAAGGACGGCCTGGTCCATGTGAGCCAGATCTCAAAGGACCGGGTGAACAAGGTCTCCGACGTCCTGCAGGAGGGCCAGACCGTGAAGGTCAAGCTTCTGGGCTTCGACGACCGGGGAAAGACTCGCCTTTCCATGAAGGTCGTCGACCAGGAGACCGGCGAAGATCTGTCCAAGAAGGAAGACGCCTCGGAAGAAACCGAGGCCTGAGCCTTCAGCTTCAGTCAAAGACTTCTGGGGCGGCCGGATTCCTTCGGCCGCCCCTTTTCATGTCTGGCGCACAAGGTTAGCCTTGCGCCGGGTCCGCAGTTCACCCAGGCGTCGCCGCCCCGCAAGGGGAGCTAAACCTGCAAGGATAGGCATCCTCCGAATCTGACGCCCTTTCCCTGCGCCAGGTCGAAGCCGGCGACCCCGACACCGCCCCTGGTGGGCCAGGCGCAGCATGAGGACGCGTTATGCCCAGAACCTTACTGCCCTTTGCCGTCGCTGATGTCTCGGCCCTCGCCCGATCCCTCCGGGTCCAGCTGGCCGCCCGGACGGCCCCTCCCGGCCATGTCGAAATGCTGAACATGCTGGCGCGCGCGGCCGGCGACCGGAACTTCCAGCAGTTCCGGTCGAGGACGACGGCTTCTGACCCTGCGCCATCGGCGCCGGAACCCGATCCAGAGCCGGACCTCGCCCTGGTGGAGCGCACAGCTCGCCACTTCGACGTCGATGGACGCCTCGCCAGCTGGCCCGCAAGGACCTCATTGCAGTCTCTGGCCCTTTGGAGCCTATGGTCCCGGATCCCGGCCGAAGCCGTCTTTACCGAGGTCGGGTTCAATCAGAGGCTGAACGCCATCAGCACGATCGGCGATCCGGCCCTGTTGCGGCGTTCCATGGTTTTTGCAGGGCTGGTTTCAAGAACGGACGACTGCAGAGACTATCGGCGGATTGAACAGCGACCACCGCCGGACGCCCTCGCCCTGATCCGTCGGCTGGCTCCCGGACCCGGTTGAGGCCCGGGCTCAGCTTCGCAGCTTGCGGATGATGGCGTCGAGATCGCGGGCAAGGACCGCGTCGTCCTGCTTGAGCGCCTCGATCCGGCGTACGGCGTGAAGGACAGTGGTGTGATCGCGCCCGCCGAACCGCCGGCCAATGTCCGGGAGGGAGCGGGTGGTGATCTGCTTGGCGATCCACATGGCCGCCTGCCGGGGACGCGCCACGACGCGGGCGCGGCGCTCTGAGATGATGTCGGCCTGCTTAAGGCCGTAGTGCTCGGCCACCGCCTTCTGGATCTGGTCGACGGTCACCCGCTTTTCGCTGCAGGCCAGGTGCGGACGCAGGATGGACTGAGCCTCGTCCAGGCCAAGGCGGGCGATGTCTCCACCCACCCGGGCGACGAGTGTGTTGAGGGCGCCCTCCAGCTCGCGGACGGAGTCGGTGAAACGGTCGGCGAGGAACTGCAGGACCTCGCTCCGGGCGGAGGGCAGGAACCCGCCGGCCTGGGACAGTACGGCCAGCTTGCGCTCCAGGATTCCGAGGCGGAGGCTCCGGTCGGCCGGCTCGATGCCGCAGACCAGACCGGACTGCAGGTGGGAACGCAGCCTCGGCTCCATGTCCGAGAGCTCGGAGGGCGACCGGTCCGCGGTCAGCACGACCCGACGGCCGTCCTCGATCAGGGCGATCAGGGTGTGAAACAGCTCTTCCTGAGTGTTCTGCTTGCCGGCGACGAAGTGGACGTCGTCGATCAGCAGCAGGTCGGCGTTGCGCAGCTCGGCCTTGAAGGCGGCCGTCTGGCGGTCCTGGATCGCCCGGACAAAGGTGGAGGTGAAGCGTTCCGCCGTGAGATAGACAATGCGGCGGGACTCGCCGGTCTGCATGGCCTCCCAAGCCAGGGCGTTGAGGAGGTGGGTCTTCCCAAAGCCGTAGGGTCCGTGAAACAGAACGGGATTGAAGTGTCCGTCCGCCCAGGACGCGACCCGGCGCGCAACCGCGAAGGCGAACTCGTTCGAGGGTCCGGGCACGAAGGTTTCGAAACTGAACCGTTCCTGAAGGCCTTGCAGCCGGCCATTGGACGCCAACGGCGCAGAGGCGGCGGAATTCCCTGACCGCCTTGGCGCCGGATCCCGAACAGAAGGCTCGGGGGACTCCGCATCCGGAACCCTGACGAGCGCCGCCTGGGCGCCTGTTGCCGCCGGGACCTCCGGTTCGCGCACCACCGGCGCCTGCCCTTCAAACTCCATCCTCGACTTAAGGGCGAGGCTGCGGCCCATGGGATCATTCTGAGCCCAGAGCTCGCCGATACGACGCCAGGCGTGACGACGGATCCAGTCCCGGGCCACGCCGGTGGCCGCCACAAGGCAGACGTCTCCATCCTGTTCGCGCAGGGAGGCCTGGCTCAGCCAGGAGCCGAAAGTCGCCTCGCCGAGCTCCCGCCTCAAGACCTGGCAGGTCTTGTTCCAGACATCTCCCGATGCGCCATCCTTCGACACGTTCCCGCTCGCCATCACCCGCCCATCCTGACCCTGTGCAGCCCAACTGCGCCTTAACGCCGAAGAGCGCGCCGTATCCGCGCGAAAAGCTCCCCCGAGCTGCCGGTACGCTACTCGCCGGCGGCTTTTTTTGGGTCTCGAGGTCGCTTGGAAAAACGCTCTACAGTCGCAACACTAGTGTCGGGAAAGGGCCGGTCAACGGAGATTCTTTGCGACTCCGGCGGATATTTTCGTTGACTCCAGGAAAGCCAAATCCGGCAAGGAATTGCAGTTTCCCTGTCCCGTTTCGGGACATTCCAGGTTCGCTGAAGCGCGACGAAAATCCTGTCCCGAAATGACAAAACCCCGCCGGAGGCGGGGCTTTTCCGGTAAACGAATTCAAGTCTCTACGGTCAAAGCCCCCAAGGGGTCTGCAGCCCGTTCAGGCGGCGGCCTTCCGAAGGCGGGAAGCCAGGCGGGACACCTTGCGCGAACCGGTGTTCCTGTGCACGACGCCCTTGGCGACGGCGCGCATCAGTTCGGACTCGGCCTCGACGAAAGCAGTCCTTGCGGCCGCCAGGTCACCGGAGGCCAGGGCCTCCTCGAACTTGCGCAGGAAGGTCCGGACCCGCGAACGGCGCGCCTTGTTGACTTCGGTGCGACGGGCGATCTTGCGGACCGCCTTCCGGGCGCCGGGATTGTTGGCCATGCTTCAGCTCTCAAGACAGTTCGCCTGCGCCCGCCATCAGGCGCCGGCCGAAATCGGAGGCGCGGATATACGGTAAGGCGTCCGGCCGGTCAATGCGGAGCCGGCAGTCCGGGCGCCTATCGTCCGCGGAAGTCCGGCTTCCGCTTCTCGATGAAGGCGGCCATCCCCTCCTTCTGGTCGTCGAAGGCGAAGAGGGAGTGAAAGAGCCGCCGCTCCATGGCGACGCCGGCCGACAGGGTCGTCTCAAGGGCGGCGTCGACAAGCTCGACATTCATCATGACGGCGAGGGGTGACTGGCCGGCGATCTTCCCCGCCGCCTCGAGGGCCTCGGCCACCAGCCGGTCCGCGGGAACGACCCGCGAGACAAGGCCGGAACGCTCGGCCTCGGCCGAGTCCATCATCCGGCCCGTCAGGATCATGTCCATGGCCTTGGACTTGCCCACCAGGCGGGTCAGCCTCTGGGTGCCGCCGATGCCGGGCATGACCCCGAGGTTGATCTCGGGCTGGCCGAACCGGGCGGTGTCCGAGGCGATGATGAAGTCGCAGAGCATGGCGAGTTCGCACCCGCCGCCCAGGGCGTAGCCGGAAACCGCAGCGATGATGGGCTTTCGGCACGCCTCGATCCGGCGGGCCGCCGGACCGAAGAAGTCGGCCATGAACATGTCGGCGTACGACTTGTCCGACATCTCCTTGATGTCGGCCCCGGCGGCGAAGGCCCTCTCGGATCCCGTCAGGACCAGACAGCGCACGCCCGGGTCGGCCTCGGCGGCGTCGAGGGCCTGGCCCAGTTCCTCAAGGAGCCGGCTGTTGAGGGCGTTGAGCGCCTCAGGCCGGTTCAGCCGGATCAGGGCGACGGCGTCGTGGGCTTCGACGATCAGGGTCTCGTAGGCCATGGGGATCTCCGGCGGAGGGTTTCCGACGCTTTAGGCGGCGGGGGCGAAAAGGCCAAGGGCGCCGTCATCTCTGGCAGGCGGGACACCAGAAGGTGGACCGGCCGGCCTGGACCCGCCGGCGGATCACGCCGCTGCATCCGGGGTGGGCGCAGGGTTCGCCCTCCCTGTCGTAGGCCCGGAAGCTGTGCTGGAAATAGCCGAGCGCGCCGTCAGCGGCGGAAAAGTCCCTGAGGGTGGAGCCGCCGGCGGCGATGGCGCGCTCGAGGACCGCCTTCACCGTCCTGGCGAGGAGGTCGAGGCGCGGTCGTGAGATCCGTCCCGCCGGCCGGAAGGGGGAGATGCGGGCCTCGTGCAGGGCCTCGCAGACATAGATGTTGCCCAGGCCCGCCACCGTCCTCTGGTCGAGAAGCAGGGTCTTCGGGCCCTGGCGGCGATCCCCGAAGGCCTCTGCCAGGCGCCCGCCGCCAAAGGCGTCCGAGAGGGGCTCGGGGCCCATGCCGACGAACCAGGGGTGCCGATCCAGGTCCGCGGTGGGGATGAGGCCCATGAAGCCGAAGCGACGGGGATCTTGGTAGACGATGCGGGCTCCGTCGCTGGTCTCGAGGACGACATGGTCGTGCTTCGGATCGTCTCCGCCCGAGTGATGAAACCTTCCCGGCCCGCCGGCCCCCTCGATCCGGAACCGGCCGCTCATGCCCAGGTGGGCGACCAGGGTCTCGTCCCGGTCGAGGTCCGCCAGAAGGTATTTGGCCCGGCGCCTCAGGGCGGTGACCCGGGCTCCCGTCAGGCGCTGGACGAAACCCTCCGGGAAGGGGAACCTGAGGTCGGGCCGCCGGGCCTCGACACGGGACAGGCGGCGGCCCTCGAGCACGGGCGCCAGGCCCCGGCGGACAGTCTCGACTTCGGGAAGTTCGGGCATGGGGATGGCCTCGCACGACCCGGCGCGCAGGGCAACCTGCGGGCGTGGCGGGCCCCCCGTATGACGTGAAGACGCTTTCCCGCAGACCCCCGTCGTTCTAAGAGCCCGGCATGAGCGCGACCTTCGGATTTCGGGACGTCGATCCCCGGGAGAAGCCCGGCCTGGTGCGCGGGGTCTTCGACCGCGTGGCCAGCCGCTACGACCTGATGAACGACGTGATGAGCGC
>JBJTFE010000378.1:0-12682 GCA_046093265.1 Phenylobacterium sp.
ACCACCCTTCTTGAAAAGGAACCCGGCGAGAATGGCGTGGCGCCTGAGTTCCGCCGCTCCCAGGAGCTCTACTTCGGCGGCGATATGGAGGCTTCCATTGCCCTTTCCGGCCAGGTGGCCGGCCGTATCGAGTCCGTGAAGCCGGTCGCCGAGATCATCTCTGAGATGGTGGGCGAGTTCGAGTCGATCATGAACGGGCTCTCTTCCCGGTTCGCCACCGCCCGAGCCTGAACCGGGGCGGGCGTTCAGGCCGCAAGGGCCTCCGGCGCGTCCTGCGCAGGGCCGTAGCTGTCTTCGTCCCAGAGCGCGTCCCACTCGGCCCAGCGGGCGGAGGCCTCGCGAAGTCTGGCGTCATCGCGGACCAGGATCACCTCGCCCTGGGCCTCGTCCCAGACGACGGTCAGGTCGCAGAGTCTCAGGTCGGGCTCGGCCAGCCTGCCCTGACGGACCAGATCCCGGGCCATGGCCTCCGACAGCCGGAGCCGCAGACGTCCGCCGGCCAGGCGCTCAGCCCGGTCGGCATGGCGGATCACCGCCTCGATCATGGCCGGGGTGGCGGGACGCATCGGGCGCCGCGCATCAAAGCGGAATGCGGCTTCGGGGCGGACGGGGCGGATCGACTGAACATTCTGCATCGTGGAGACCTTTCCTGGGGCTCGCGCCTTGCGCTGAGGTCAGATTGGGTTGGCGCTGCGCCAGAAACGGTCGTAAGTTTTCTCTCTGTTCTCATTTTCCAGGGCGGGGTCGATGCGACACGAGAAGGCGGCGCGGCTTCTGGAGCTGGCGAGGCGGCTCGCGGCCACTGCGGAGGGCCTGACCCTCGACGAGATGGCCTCGGTGATGCAGGTCTCGCGCCGGACCGTGGAGCGAATGCGCGACGCGGTCCGGGAGGCCTTCCCTCAGATGGAGGAGGTCGCTGATCCGCCCACCGTCCGCTTCCGGATCCCGTCGGGCCTCGATGGAATCTTCCAGGCTCCGACGGCGGAGGAGTTCGCCGCCCTGCGCGCCGCGGCCGACCACTTCCGCCAGTCCGGGGCCACCGCCAGGGCCGGGGCTCTCGCCGCCCTGGAGTCCAAGGTCCTGTCGGCGATCCGTGCGGGTGTCCGCCGTCGCCTGGCGCCTGACATGGAGGCCCTGCTCGAGGCCGAGACCATGGCGGTGCATCCGGGCCCGCGCCCCTTCGAGGACGAAGCGGTGCTAGGCGCCGTCCGCGAGGCCATCGTCTCCCTGCAGAGGCTGCGCTTCCTTTACGACGGAGGCTCCACCCCGGGACGCGAGCGGGAGGTGACGCCGTACGGCCTGCTGTTCGGACGCTCGAACTATCTCGTCGCCGCGGAAGGTGCGGGAGGAGAACCCCGAAACTGGCGACTGGACCGGGTGCGCGACATCCGCGTGCTCCCGGTCCCCGGGGCCCGCCCGGCAGACTTCTCGCTCGCCGCCTACGCCTCGCGCAGCTTCGGGATCTACCAGGACGCGGTGGAGGACGTGGTCCTGCAGATCCTGCCCCACGGCGCCGAAGAGGCCCTGGGCTGGCGGTTCCACGCCACCCAGACGCTGGAGCCCCAGGCGGACGGATCGGTCATCGCCCGGTTCAGGGCGGCGGGCATGCGGGAGCTCGCCTGGCACCTCTTCACCTGGGGCGACAAGATCCGGATCCTCGCACCCGACCGGCTGAAGGCCCAGATGGCGGAGGAACTGGCCGCCGCCGCCCGGGCGCACGGGGCGCCCTGACGGCGGGCGCTCAGGCCGACTTCAGGGCCGCCAGCACCGCCTCGGGCCGGATCGGAAGACGACGCACCCGGGCCCCGACCGCATTGAAGATGGCGTTGCCGATCGCCGGCCCCACCACCGTCGTCGCCGGTTCGCCCAGGCCCACCGGCGCATGGTCGCTGTCCATGAAGTCGATCTGCAGATCCGGAACGTCGCTCATCCGCAGCGGCGTGTAGGCGCCAAGGTTTGTTTCCTGGATCCGGCCATCCCGGAAGGTCGCCCCTTCATGCAGGGCGAGGCTGAGGCCCCAGAGGGCGGCGCCCTCCATCTGGGCCCGCGCTCCGTCCGGGTGGATGATGGCGCCGGCGTCCACGACCAGGTGCAGCTTCTCGACCTTGACCGCGCCGGTCCTGCGGTCGACCCGGACCCGGGCGGCGCAGGCCGTCCAGGTGGGCATGTCCCGCTCCTGGCCGAAGGTGGTGGCCAGGCCCAGGCCGACGCCGGCCGGAAGCTTGCCGCCCCAGCCGGCGGCCTTCGCAACCCGCGAAAGCACGGCGGCCTGGCGCTTGGCTCCGCCCACGGAGTTTGGCGCCGAGCCGGCGTTGCGACCGGCCCCGTCCAGCATCCTGAGGCGGAAGGCGAGGGGGTCCTGCCCGGTGGCGTGGGCGGCCTCGTCCATGGCGCTTTCCACGGCCCAGTTGGTCCAGCCGGGTCCCACCGAGCGCAGCCAGCCCGGTCGGAAGGCGCGGTTCGCCAGGTCATTGGACAGGGCCCGCACCCGGTGGGCGCCGACGCTGTACCAGTGGTTGGCGCCGTTGATGGCGAAGGGGTCGTAGGGCCGGTTGTTCGCACCCTGCGGCATGAAGAAGGGGGCCATGACCTCGGTGGGCCAGCCCGCTGCGGCGGCGTGGTCCATGGCCGTCACCCGGCCCCCCTCGCCGAAGGCCATCCGCACCCTCTGGACAGAGGGCGAACGGAAGCTGTCGAACAGGGTGTCGTCCTCGCGGGTGAAGACCAGCTTGACCGGCTTGCCCAGGGCCTTGGCGGCCAGGGCCGCTGGCACGGCGTAGTCGCCGTTCAGCCTCCGGCCGAAGCCGCCGCCCAGGAGATAGGTCTTCAGAACGATGCTCGTCTCGGACCGGCCCAGGGCCTTGGCCAGGGTGGGCAGGATCAGGGATTGCCACTGGTTGCCGGTGTGGATCTCGAAGACGCCGTTGCGCTCGAAGGCCAGGGCGTTCAGCGGCTCCATCTGGAAGTGAAGGGCGGCGTCCGTCGTGTATTCCGCCTCAAGCCGGGACTTCGCCGCAGCGAAGGCGGCCTCTACGCCGCTGTCGCCGACCACCAGGGATCCGGCGGATTCGTCCGCGATCAGGGCCCGGGCGCGTGCTTCGAGGTCGGCGTCGGAGACTTTCGCGGTCGGGCCGTTCTCCCAAGTCACCTTCAGGGCCCGCACGGCGCGGTCGGTGGCGACGAAGCTGTCTCCAAGGGCCAGCACCCACCCCGGGACGGTGCCGGAGGGATCGTCGAGGACCAGGTGGCCGCGATAGCCGGGAACGCCCTTGGCCGCGGATTCGTCCACCGAGACGACCTTGGACTCGTTCCGGGTCGGCGGCAGGACCGGCCGGGCGTAGACCACGCCGGCGATCTTCGCGTCGATGCCGAACACCGCCGAGCCGTTGGTCTTGGCCGGGATGTCCCGCGCCTGGAAATCGCCGCCGATCAGCCGTCGCTCGGCGGCGGACTTGATGGGCAGGGCGGCCAGCTCCTTTTCGGAGAAGCCGGTGCGCAGCCCGCCCCTGGCCACGATGTCGCCGAAGCTGACTGAGCGTTTGCCGGCCAGAACGGCGCCCTTGCGGGCGACGCAGGAGGACGCCGGGACGCCGAGGATCTTCGCGCCCGCCTCGATCAGGGCGATCCGGCCGGCTGCGCCGGCCTGGCTGAGGAAGGCGTAGCTTTGCCAGACGGACCAGGACCCGCCGGTGACCATCAGGCCCCACTTGGGATCGGTGTCCACGTGGATGATACGGACCTTGTCCCAGTCGGCCTCAAGTTCATCGGCGACGATGCGGGCGAGCGCGGTGCCGACATGCTGGCCCATTTCGGCCCGGACGACATTCACGGTCACGATCCCCTGGGCGTCGATGGCGTACCAGAGGCTGGGCTCGAAGGCGGACGCGCCTGAGTAGGGCCCCATGGACACCGCGGCCTCGGCGGTGGCGGCGAAACCAAAGGCCGCGCCCGCAGCGCCAGCGGCGATCAGGAACCGGCGTCGGCCAGGATCGGGAAGAAGGGGGCGGTTCATGCGCGCACCCCCGCTTTGCGGGTCGCGCCCCCGCGGGCGCCTTTGCGGGCCGCCAGCTTCACCGCCTTGCGGATCCGGACATAGGCCATGCAGCGGCAGAGATTGCCGTCCATGGCGGCTTCGATCTCGGCGTCGGACGGATTGGGGTTGGCCGCCAGCAGGGCCGCAGCCTGCATGATCTGGCCGGACTGGCAGTAGCCGCACTGCGGCGCCTGGGCCTCGACCCAGGCCGCCTGGACCGGGTGGACCCCGCCAGCGCCCAGGCCCTCGATTGTGGTCACCTTCATGCCGTCGATGGCGCTCACCGGCGTCAGGCAGGAGCGGATGGCCTGGCCATCCACGTGCACCGTGCAGGCGCCGCACTGACCGACACCGCAGCCGAACTTGGTCCCGGTCAGGCCCAGTTCGTCGCGCAGGACCCACAGCAGAGGGGCGTCGTCGGGCCCCCGGTTCTGGAAACTTCGTCCATTGACCTCGAACTTCGCCATGCCTGGACCTCCCGGCTTATGCTTTCCTAGCATGAAGCTGCCCCCGCGCGGAGCCTCTGTCCAGAGGGCGCCGCACTTATGCTCAGGTCCGGAAGGCCGCCGCCATCTCGCGCATCCAGACCTTGAGCGCGTCCGTGAGGGCTGCGCCCGTCCGGCCATGCCGCACGATGATCAGGTCAAGGTCCGGGGCAAGGAGGGTGAACTGGCCTTCGTGTCCGTTGGCGGAGAAGGATCCCTCGCCGCCCAAGCCCAGCCACCAGTGGGCGCCGTAGGGATCATCCGTGACGCCGGCCTGCTGGAAGGTCTGGGTCCGGGCGTAGTCGACCCAGCCCTCCGGTAACAGGCGGCGGCCATTCCAGACCCCGTCCCGGAGATAGAGCAGTCCGAAGCGTGCGAAATCCTGGCCGCTGGCGAAGCAGAAGGACGACCCGATGAAGGTTCCCGCCGGATCGAACTTCGGAACCGGGGTGCGCATGCCGAGAGGTTCGAACAACCGCTCCCTCATGAAGGCGGCGAAGGCCTCGCCCCGCAGTCCCGTCACGTCCGCCAGGATCCGGCAAATGATGTTGGTCGTACCCGACGAATAGCTGAAGAAGGTCCCCGGCGGGTGGTCCAGGGGCTGGCTGGCCGCATAGTGCGCCACGTCCGCCTTTCCCGACCCCCACATCATCTCGATGGTGTCCGAGGTCTTGTCGGGCTCGTAGACCTCCGAAAACCTCAGTCCGCTGGACATCCGCAGCAGCTGGTCCGTCGTGATGGCGCCCCTGGGGTCCCCGGGTGAGCGCCATTCCGGGACCGGTGCAGGCGCCATGATATCCAGGAGCCCGTCGCCCACCGCGATCCCTACAAGGGCGTGGGTGATGCTCTTGGCCATGGACCAGGACAGGCATGTCGCCTCCGGCCCATGGGCGGGACCATAGCGGTCGAGCACGAGGCGGCCGCCCTGGACCAACACGACGGCGTGGGTCTCCTCGAATTCCGTGAAGCCGTGATCGATCAGCCGGGCCAGACGCTCGGCGTCCACTGACGGGGGGAGGGGGCCGCGGCTCCAGCTCAGGGTCGGCCAGTCGACGCCGGGCGGTTGGACCGGCAGGAGCGGGAGGATGGCGCCGGTCATTCGAGCAGGGCCCGGACCTCTTCCACCTCCTCCGGCGTGAGGATCCACTCCGCACACCTGGCGTTGGCCTGGACCTGCTCCGGGCTGGTCGCCCCGGCGATCACCGAACTGACGGAGTCGTGCCCGAGGAGCCAGGCGAAGGCGAGATCCAGAATTCGCCGGCCCCGCTGCTCGGCCCAATGTTCCAGAGCCTCGAGCCGGGCGAAATTCCGATCATTCAGCGCGGCCTCGCCCCGCTTGCCCCATGCGGCCAGCCGCGTGCCCTGCCGGGGCGGCTCGCCGCGTCGATATTTACCGGTCAGGAAACCACTGGCCAGGGGAAAATAGGGCAGGAAACCCAGCCTGAAGCGCTCGCAGGCGGGCAGAACCTCGCGCTCAACACCCCGTTCTAGCAGGCTGAAATTGTTCTGGGCCGAGACGAAGCGCTCCAGGCTCTGGGTGCGTGAGCTCCAGTCCGCGTCGGCGATCTGCCAGCCGGTGAAGTTGGAGTTGCCGATATAGAGCACCTTGCCGGCCCGGACGAGATCGTCGAGGGCGCGCAGGGTCTCCTCGATGGGCGTATCGGCATCCGGCACGTGCATCTGGTAGAGGTCGATGTGGTCCGTATGCAGGCGCTTGAGGCTGTCCTCCACCGCCTTGACGATGTAGCGCCGGGCGCCGCCCCGCAGGTACTCGCCCTCGCCCATGGGGTTGGCGAACTTGGTGGCCAGGACCGCCTTGTCCCGCTTGCCCTTCAGCGCCTCGCCCAGGAAGACCTCGGACTTGGAGGCGCCGTAGATATCGGCCGTGTCAAAGAAGTTGACCCCGCAGTCGAGGGCGGCGTCGACCACCATGCGCGTCTGGGCCTGGTCGATCCGCATGCCGAAGTTGTTGCAGCCGAGCCCGATTACGCTGACCTTGAGCCCGCTGTTCCCCAGCCTACGAAGTTGCATGGCGTCCTCCCGCACCGCTCCACCCCTCGAAACCTAGGTCAGGCGGATAAGGCCGCCAGCGCTTACAGCATCCGCGCAACACCGGAGTCTTGGGGAGCGGATGGGCATCGCCCCCTTCCTCTCCGCAACTCAGAGGGCTCGGGCGAGCCTCAGGGCTTCCGCATTTTCAATCGCCGCCCGTCGCAGGTTGACGGCTTCGAAGTCGGCGCAGGACTCGATCTCCCGCTCGCCGAAGGCGGCGTCTTCATCTTCGGTCTCAAGGGGTGCGAACCAGGGACGATAGTTCATGACAATCTCCCAAGCGGATGGACGCCTAAAGTTAAGACGCGTTAATCTTTCGCCGCCAAGAGCCGGTCCTGGACTCTCACGCACTCTTGAACAGGCTTGGAATTTCCCCTCAGGGCGGCATGACATCTGGTCTTGCCCGCCGTCTGACCTTAAGAATGGACTCAGCGCCCAAAGAGAGGGCCGGCGCAGGCTTGTGTTCCTGTGAAGGACCGGGCCGCGCCGCCCGGCGCCTTGGGAGGAAACGGGTCTTGCAGCCAACGCGTACCGAGGGTCCCGACTACTATCACAAGGTGGTCGACTGCCAGTGGGCCTGCCCGGCTCACACGCCTGTACCGGAATACATCCGACTGATCGCCGATGGCCGGTACGATGACGCCTACATGATCAACTGGAAGTCGAACGTCTTCCCGGGGGTCCTGGGTCGCACCTGTGACCGGCCGTGCGAGCCGGCCTGCCGTCGCGGACGGGTGGAGGAGGAACCGGTGGCGATCTGCCGGCTCAAGCGCGTGGCGGCCGACAACAAGCAGGACGTCGGCCCTCTGATGCCGCCGGTCGCGGCGAAGCGGAACGGCAAGCGGGTGGCCCTGGTCGGGGCCGGGCCGGCTTCGCTGACCGTCGCTCGTGATCTCGCCCCGCTCGGCTACGAGCTCGTCCTGTTCGATGGCGAGCCGCGCTCGGGAGGCATGATCCGCAGCCAGATCCCCCGCTTCCGCCTGCCCGAGGAGGTGATCGACGAAGAGGTCGGCTACGTCACCCGGCTGGGCGGCGTGGAGCTTCGCCTCGGCCAGCGCATCGAGAGCCTCAAGGACCTGCTGGCGGAAGGCTACGACGCCGTCTTCGTCGGCTCGGGCGCCCCGCGGGGCCGGGACCTCGACGTCCCCGGCCGCAAGGAGGCCGCCGCCAACATCCACATCGGGATCGACTGGCTCTCCAGCGTCTCCTTCGGCCACATCGAGAAGATCGGCCGGCGGGTCATCGTCCTGGGCGGCGGCAACACCGCCATGGACTGCTGCCGCACCTCGCGCCGCCTCGGCGGCCAGGAGGTCAAGGTCGTCGTCCGCTCGGGCTTCGAGGAGATGAAGGCCAGCCCCTGGGAGAAGGAAGACGCGATCCACGAGGACATCCCCATCCTCAACTTCCGCGTGCCCAAGGCCTTTACCCACGACAATGGCCGCCTGACGGGCGTGACCTTCGAGATCGTCCGCGCCGAGTACGACGAGAAGGGCCGCCGCAACCTGGTCCCCTCGGGCGAGCCCGACGAGCACCATGAGTGCGACGACGTCCTCGTCGCCGTCGGGCAGGAGAACGCCTTCCCCTGGATCGAGCGCGACATCGGCCTGGATTTCGATCGCTGGGACATGCCCCAGGTCGATCCGGTGACCTTCGAGTCCACCCGCAAGGGGGTGTTCTTCGGCGGAGACGCCGCCTTTGGTCCGAAAAACATCATCTGGGCCGTGGCCCACGGCCATGATGCGGCGGTCTCCATCCACCGCCACTGCATGGGCGAGGACGTCCACGACCGGCCGCCCCCGGGCTTCTCCCTCGTGTCCCAGAAGATGGGCATCCACGAGTGGAGCTACGACAACGATATCTCGCTGGAGCACCGGCACCGCGTGCCCATGCTCGACAAGGCCGAGGCGCTGAAGAACGTCCGGGTCGAGGTCGAGCTCGGCTTCGACTCCCGCCTTGGCTTCGCCGAGGCCCAGCGCTGCCTGAACTGCGACGTGCAGACCGTTTTCACCGACAACCTCTGCATCGAGTGCGACGCCTGCGTCGACATCTGCCCGGTGGATTGCATCACCTTCACCGATGATGGCGAGGAGGCCGACCTCCGCCAGCGCCTCAAGGCGCCGGCCCTCAACCTCGACCAGGACCTCCTGGTCTCCGGCGCCCTGGCCACCGGCCGGGTCATGGTCAAGGACGAGGACGTCTGCCTTCATTGTGGCCTTTGCGCCGAGCGATGCCCCACCGGGGCCTGGGACATGCAGAGGTTCACCCTCGAGATGACCCACGCCGACCAGATGGGAGGCGCCGCATGACCGCCCCCCTCGCCGCGGTGAACGACTTCGTCGTCAAGTTCGCCAACGTCAACGGCTCCGGCTCGGCCAGCGCCAACTCCATGTTCGCCAAGGCTGTCCTGCGGATGGGCGTGCCGGTGGCGGTGCGGAACATCTTCCCGTCGAACATCCAGGGCCTGCCCACCTGGTTCGAGGTCCGGGTCACCGAGGCCGGCCACCTGGGCCGGCGCGGCGGCGTCGACATGATGGTGGCGATGAACCCCCAGACCTGGGATCGGGACGTCGCCGAGATCGAGCCGGGCGGTTACCTGTTCTACGACTCGACCAAGCCGATGCCGCCGTCGAAGTTCCGGCCGGACATCAACGTCATCGGCGTCCCCCTGACCGCTATCTGCAACGCCGCCTACACGGTCGCGCGCGAGCGGCAGCTGTTCAAGAACATCATCTATGTCGGCGCGCTGGCCACCCTCCTGGGCATCGAGATCGCCGTGATCGAACAGCTCCTGGCGGAACAGTTCGAGGGCCGGGACCGGCTGATCAAGGCCAATGTCGACGCCCTGCACATGGGCCGCGACTGGGTGAACGCGAACATGGCGCCCCTCGGCCTCCAGGTCCGCCGGGCCGACGCGGTGGGCGACCGGATCTTCATCGAGGGCAACCAGGCCGCGGGCCTGGGCGCCGTCTACGGCGGGGCCACGGTCTGCGCCTGGTATCCGATCACGCCCTCCACCTCCCTCGCAGAGGCCTTCACCAGCTACTGCCAGGAGCTGCGCGTCGACCTGGAGAGCGGCAAGGCCAACTTCGCCATCGTCCAGGCCGAGGACGAGATCGCCTCCATCGGCATGGTCATCGGGGCCGGCTGGAACGGTGCTCGCGCCTTCACCGCCACTTCGGGGCCGGGCGTTTCGCTGATGACCGAGTTCATCGGACTGTCCTACTTCGCCGAGATCCCGGCGGTCATTTTCGATGTCCAGCGGGGCGGTCCGTCCACGGGCATGCCGACCCGCACCCAGCAGGCGGACCTGATCGGCGCCGCCTACGCCAGCCATGGCGACACCAAGCATCCCATGCTTCTGCCGATGGACCCAGGCGAGTGCTTCACCTTCGCCGCCCAGGCTTTCGACCTGGCGGACCGGCTGCAGACCACCGTCTTCGTCATGCTCGACCTCGACATGGGCATGAACGAGTGGCTGACTGAGCCGTTCAAGTGGGACGACAGCCGTCGGATGGATCGCGGCAAGGTCATGACCTACGAGGAGCTCGAGGCGGGCCGGGACTTCGGCCGCTACCTCGACGTGGACGGCGACGGGATTCCCTACCGCACCTATCCGGGCGTCCACCCGAACCGGGGCGGGTACTTCACCCGCGGCACCTCGCGGAACCCCTACGCCCGCTATTCCGAGGAGGGGTCGGTCTATGTCGACAATGTGCAGCGCCTGCTGCGCAAGTTCGAGACCGCCAAGTCCCTGGTCCCGGCGCCCATACTGACGCCGGCCAGCCAGCCTACCCGGGAGGGGGTGATCTATTACGGCTCCACCGGGCCGGCCATGCACGAGGCCCTCGGGCTGTTCGAGGGCAAGGGCCGCCGGCTGGACGCCTTGCGCGTCCGCGGCTTCCCCTTCTCGTCCGAGGTGGATGACTTCCTCGCCTCGCACGACCGGATCTTCGTGATCGAGCAGAACCGGGACGCCCAGCTGCGCACCCTGCTGATGGCCGAGAACGGCGGCGACCCGGACCGGCTGGTCCCGGTGCTGCACTTCGACGGCACGCCCATCACCGCCCGCTTTATCGTCTCCGCCATCACCCAGATGATGGACGCAACCCAGCCGCCGGGCTCGCGCCCGCTCCGGGAGGCCGCAGAATGACCTACATCGCCAAGCCCAAGCTGCATCACCCGGCCCTGACCCCGAATGGCCTGGGCTTTCTGCGCCGCGACTATGAGGGGTCCGTCTCGACCCTCTGCGCCGGGTGCGGTCACGACTCCATCTCCGCCGCCATCATCCAGGCCGCCTATGAGCTGGACCTGCCGCCCCACCGGGTGGCCAAGCTGTCGGGGATCGGCTGCTCGTCCAAGACGCCGGACTATTTCCTCGGCAACTCCCACGGCTTCAACACGGTTCATGGGCGCATGCCCTCGGTGCTGACGGGGGCCAACCTGGCCAACCGGGAGCTGATCTACCTCGGCGTCTCCGGCGACGGGGACTCCGCCTCCATCGGCCTTGGCCAGTTCGCCCACTCCATCCGGCGGGGGGTGAACATGACCTACATCGTCGAGAACAATGGCGTGTACGGCCTGACCAAGGGCCAGTTCTCGGCCACCTCGGACCGGGGTTCGAAGTCCAAGCGCGGCGTGGTCAACCATGACGCCGCCATCGACATGGTCAGCCTGGCCCTCCAACTCGGCGCCACCTTCGTGGCCCGCTCCTTCTCCGGCGACAAGGCGCAGCTTGTGCCCCTGATCAAGGCCGCCCTGCGGCATCCGGGCCCGGCCTTCATCGACACCCTCAGCCCCTGCGTCCAGTTCAACAACCATGCGGGCTCGACCAAGAGCTACGACTATGTCCGCGAGCACAACGAGGCGGTGAACCGCCTCGACGTGATCGCAGAGCGCAAGCCCATCGAGGTCGACTACGAGCCGGGGACGACCATCTCGGTCACCCAGCACGACGGCTCGGTCCTTTCGCTGCACAAACTGTCGGATCACTACGATCCCACGGATCGGATCGCCGCCATGGCCTACCTGGCCCAGAGGCAGGCGGCGGGCGAGATCGTCACCGGCCTGCTCTACGTGGACCCGGAGCCCGGCGACCTGCACGGCGCCCTGGGCACCACCGACCGGCCGCTCAACAGCCTGTCCGACGCAGAGCTTGTGCCGGGACAGGCGGCGCTGGACCGGATCAACGCAGGCCTGCGCTAGGCGCAGGGCCTTGGAAGGGGAGGGCGGCATGCTCAGGTGGCGGATCGGCGAGGTGACGGTCACCCGCGTCGTCGAGATGGAGATGCCGGTCGCCTACAATCCCAAGCGGGCCTTCCTGCGCGAGGCCACGCCGGAGGCGCTGGCGGCCATCCCCTGGCTCGCGCCCCATTACGTGACCCCCGAGGGCCACCTGCGCCTCTCCATCCACGCCCTCCTGGTGGAGGCGCCGGGGCTGCGGCTGGTGGTCGACACCTGCATCGGCAATGACCGCCCGCGCAGCTTCGTCGGCGGCCAGGCCCTGTCCACGGGCTTCCTGGCGGCCTTCGAGGCCACAGGCTGGACCCGCGACAGCGTCGACGCCGTGGTCTGCACCCACCTGCATGTCGACCATGTCGGCTGGAACACGATGCGGGAGGGCGACCAGTGGGTCCCCACCTTCCCGAACGCCCGCTACCTGATCGGTCGGCGCGAGTACGATCACTGGAGCGCCGAGGGCGACGACGAGCAGCAGGCCATCCTTTCCGACTCCATCCGTCCGGTCTTCGAGGCCGGCCTTGTGGACTTCGTCGAGATGGACCACGTGATCTCGCCCGAGGTCCGCCTCGTCCCGACCCCCGGCCACACGCCCGGCCATGTAAGCGTCCGGATTGAATCGGGCGGCGAGACCGGCCTGATCACCGGCGACATGGTCCACCACCCCTGCCAGATGGCTCACCCGGAGTGGTCGCCGCCCTTCGACAGCGACCCGGTCGCCTCCGCCGCCATGCGACGCGGCGTCTTTGAGGGCGTCGCCGAGCAGCCCGTGCTGGTGATCGGCACCCATTTCGCCGCGCCGACCGCCGGCCTCGTCCGCCGCGACGGCGCAGCCTTCCGCTTCGAGGGCGCGCCCTCGGAGACGCCGGACGCCTGA
>JBJTFE010000379.1:0-6829 GCA_046093265.1 Phenylobacterium sp.
CGCCAAGACGTGTTCGATTATATCGAGATGTTCTATAACCCCACCCGGAAGCATGCACGAAACGGGTTGCTGTCACCCGTCGAGTTCGAACGGCAGCACAAAACGCAATCAGAGGGCGTCTAGAAAACTCGGGGCGGTTCATCTTTCCCCGCGCGTTCCATGGGCACCGGCTGCCATCGGAGACAGGAAAAAGGCCCCTCCCGCTAGGGGCGGGAGAGGCCTTGTCGAGCAGGCCGGCCTACCACCACGAGGTGTAGTAGACAGCCTCGCCCTGGGCGAGCGCCGCGCGGGCGCGGGCGATGAAGGCGAGGTCTTCCGCCTGCTCCGAGCCATCGGTCTGGCCGAAGAAGAACCCGGTCGTCGGCGGCAGGGTCCGGGAGCGGACGGCGTGTTCCAGCGCGTCGAGATCGGCCGCGTCGAGCTGGAGGTTCACGCAGTTGAAGTCCTCGGCCGTGCCGCCCTTGGCGCGGTAGAGATGCTCCATCCAGCCATGGAGGTTCGGATGCTTGCGCCAGTAGGCGAGCTCCTGGCTGTGGTCGGCCTTGAAGTCGACCGGCGCGGCTGGCGCGGTGCGGGTTGCGAAGGCGTACATATCGAGGCCCATCGTCGTTTCCTTTCGTTGGTTGGTCGTCCCGAAGGACGCGAACGAAAGGCCGGTTGGCCAAAAGGCGGGATGTCCTGACCAACACGGGTCCCGCCCTGGCGGGACTGGCGCGGGCCGGTCATGGACAGACGGCCGCCGACCGGCAGCCTCGCGGACGATCCTTCCCCACGACCAACCACCGGAAACGATGGATGGAGCCGAATGCGGTTGGCGCAACCTGCGATCAAGGCGCACGGCGCGATGTCATGGCCTTCTGCAAGTCAGCGAGGTACAGGTCGGTATGTGACCCAGGCGGGGCGATGATCCGGCCAACGAGCCGGACGAGCGGGTTCGCGATGGTCACGCGTTCGGTGACATCGAGCCGGCTGCCTTCGCTCGAGACAGTGAATCGGCCGACCCACTCGCCGCTAAAGCCACGCGCGGCGACATAGGAGATCGCAAAGAGCTCGTTAGGGCGGCTGTCCTCGAGCTGGAAAACGATGCGGTCGCCGGCCTTGGTGTGTTCGACCCAGCTTCGTCCGTCTTCGACAACCTCGACTTTGCCAATGTCGGTACGCCATTCGGACTGCCGTCCAACATCAGCCACTGCGCTGAAAACGCGGTCGACCGGTTGAGGGATCATGACCGTTCGCTTCGCCTCGGTCGTCTTGGGCAGAAGCAAGCCTGCAATCAAGGCGAGCCCAGCAACGGCGAGTACGGCTCCACCAATCACGATGAGCGTTTTCATCGGTCACGCCTCCTCAATGTGCCGATCGGGACGACGGGTCTCGTAGTCGTAGACGGCCAGCTGCTTGCGCAAGGGCGAGACCCTGACGCCCTCGTTCTGCAACAACGCCGCTTGTCGCTCGACCCCGCCCGGGAGCTTCGGATTGAGAAAGCCGCCCTTGCGCAGAACCCGCCACCACGGCGTCAACTCGGCCTGAGGAACGCCGCGCTGTCGACGCTCTTCGGCGGCTCTCGCCGCCATGTTCGCGAAAATCGCGGTCGAGACCGGACAAGCGACAGCCACTTTGTGGCGTCTTGCCAAAGCGGCGCGAAGATCATCGAGGGTGACGACTTCACCCGGCTCAATCCGTCGGATCAGCGCATCGACCTCCGCCGGACTGGAGACGACCATGGCCCCGCCTTTGGCCTCGGCGTAACCCGGTGCTCCAGGCGGAATGAGATGGATGATGTGCGGCTCCCGGCCGTTGTTCAGATGATCAATTGCGGACTTCTTCTTGGGCATTGCGTCTCCGATGGTCGCTGTTCAATTTTCTATTCAGCTAGCGCTAGAGCAGCGCCTCGGGAATAAGACTATTTTGTTCATTTTTTGTTCGCTCAATCAAGTGATGCGGTAACACAACCGAGTCGCCATTTCCGGAGCCGCGAAAAAAGGCCCCGCCGTCGCCGGCGGAGCCTTTCCGAGGACCGCGCGCCTCAGCCGATGACGATCTCGGTCGGCGCAACGGCATCCCGCTCGACGGCGCAGACGAAGTGCCCGAGCCGATCGCAGCGGCGCAAGCCGGGAACGATGGCGAGGACATCGTCCTCGCTGATCAGCGTCCAGACGAGGCCCTCGGGCTGCGCCCAGACATGGGCGGTCGCCTCATCCGAGGTGTCGAACAGGAGCCCGCCGAAGGGCGCGTCGGGACGCGGATTGGCCTGAGCGGGCTGGTAGGTCGCGGCCCATGTGGCGAAGGCCTCCGAGTGCTGGTTGCCGGCGACCCGCGCCTGCGTCTCGGCGAGCTGCACGTGCAGCGCGGCGATGGCCGCGCCGAGATGGCCGACGAGGCCGATGAAGTCGAGCCCGGCGAGAAGCGGCGTGGCGCGCGCGGTCGCGGCGGCGATGGCCGCCGGACAGGCGTCCGGGGCCAGCCCGAGGGCGGGGATGCCGCCATAGGCGAGCGTGCGGTTGAGTTCGTCGATGTGGTGCTGGATGTCCTCGGCGTCGGTGCGCAGATCGGCAAGGTTGTCGAGCCAGGCCTCCCGGGTCGCTTCGTCCAGCGTGCCGAAATCGGTGATGGCAATCGGGTTCGTCATGGTCATGTCCTCAAATGAATTCGTTTGAAAAGGGCGCCGCCCGGCCGGAGCCGGGCGGCGGGTCTTAGGTCAGGCGCGGGACCAGATCAGGTCGTATTCGCCGTCCACCTCGACGAGGTTCGCGTAGATGGGCGCGGCGAAGCTGGGGTCGTCGAGCTTCACGCTGACGTAGTCGCGCCCGCTCTTGCTCTTGCGGACCCAGCCCGCGCCGATATCGACCTTGCCGGCGCTGATGCGGAAGTCGGGGCCGGTTTCGCCGTTCTTCTCGACCGGGGTGATCGCCACCTTGGCCTTGAGGCCGAGGGTCTGGATCTGGCCGTTATAGGCGTTGTCGCTCTTGGTGAAGGTTCCGATGGTCGCCATTGTCAGTGTCTCCTTTGGTTTTGAGAGCCGCACCCTTGCGGCCTCGATGGACCCGATAGGGGCCGACCCGGCGACTGCCGCACCCGAAGGGCGAAGCGTGAGCGGCAGATGGCGTGGGCGCTGTTTTTTGAAGCGAAGCGGCGCGAGGAAGCCGGCCACAGGCCGGCGGGGACAAAACTGCGCCAACGCCATTGCGGCAACAGGCGACGGCGTCGGCCATGGTCCATCGATCAAGAGGCCGCTGGGCTGCGGGTCTTCTGCCGTTTCAAGGAGACACCGGCGCACCGTCGGACCGATCCTGTCTGGCGACAGGCCAACGGCGCGCGAGATCAACGAGGCCTTGGGGATCGAGGCGGTCACCTAGCTATGGAGACGCGAAACCGCGCACGGCCTGCCATCGGCCCGCTCGGGTCACAGGCGCGGGCTGGGTTTGCCGACCTGAAGAGCGGCGTCGTGCCCGGCGTGAGGATCACGTCACCCCGACCACGCGACCAAGCGAAACCTTGGCGGGGCAAGGGAGGGCCTTGGCTGATCGGTTTCGCCTGAACCGAAACCCGCGCAGCCTCTGCCGCGCGCCCGTTCAAACCTCAGGACCATGACGGCCCGGTTGGCACAGGATTGGCGAGCGGGCGAAAGTGGATGAAGAGGTGTTGGCCTTGCTGGGCCGCGAGACGCTCCGCGACGAGGAGCGCATCACCGAACTCGACGAAGCGCTGGCCGTGCCGCTGGTCCGGCTCGATGATCTCCCAGTCTGCTCCGCTATTGAAAATCCAAATCGCCACGATGTGCCTCCTCGAAGGCTTATGGCGGCGTGCGCGGTTCATGTGCCTGACATGAGAAAGCCGCCCGAGAGGGCGGCTTTCCAGAGGCTACGGCCAAGTCAAGATGTCAGTCGCTTTTACGCCGCCCGAAGAGCTTGGCGATCCCTTGCAGGAGGAAGCCGAAAGCGAGGAGCGCGAGGGGCGCGACGATGCCGAGGCCGAGCACGACGCCGAACGCATCCGGGCTCTTGAGAGTGCCCGAGATCAGAACGGCCAGGATCATGACGATGATGGGATAGGCCATGGGAATGTCCTTCGTGAGAGGGGGAAGCGGCGGCGCGCCGAAGCGCGCCGCCTGAGGTCCGTCAGGCCGCGTGCTCGAAGGCAGGCTCGTTAGACAGAGCCGTCTCGTCCTCGATCTCGTCGGCCTCCTCGCCGGGCTCCTCCTCGGCTTCCGGAGCCTCTTCCCATGGCGGGGTCTCCTCGACCGGGCCTTCCGCCGTCACGGCGGGGAACAGCATCGCGCCGGGGAGCCAGTCGCGCCCCTTAAGGTCATAGTCGGGGGCCTCATCGGTCGCGGCCTTCGTCCGCTCGAAATGCTTCACCAAGGCCTCGACGAGGCCCGCCTTGGAATAGTCCTTGAGCGCGCCCATGCGGATCGACGCGCCGCTCTCCTAGCTGGTCCTTGCGGCGCTTCGAGAGGAAGGCCGCGTCCGGTCGCCAATGGCGGCGCATGTCGATCCCGAGATCACCGGCCACGGCGTTGAACAGGGACCGGCCCCGGTCGAGGCTGTCGAGCGAGCCTTGGCCGAAGGTCAGCACGGTCAGGAGCGTGTGAAGCCGCTCCAATTCGCCGTCCGGCATCGCCTTGACAGCCTCATAGACCTTCACCGGGTCCTTGGACTGCGCGGGGAGCCATTCCCAGTCTCCGCGCGCGGCGCGGCTGTAACCCTTCTCCATCTCCCGGAACGGCGCGGCGAAGGCCGCGCATTCCGCCTCGATGCGCCGGAGGGTAGCCGGGGCTTCCCCCTCTTCGAAGGCGGCGAGCGCCGGATGCGGGTCGAGCGTCACCCGGCCTGTCCAATCGCTGGCGTTCAGCATCTGGACGATGGCGATCTCGCGGGCCTTGCGCGGGTTGTCGAGGAGCGCCGCCATGACGGCGAGGCTCTTATGGGCCGACAGGTTGCGCACCACGGGCGCGTCATATTCGGCTTGAACCTTGGGCTTGGCGGGGGCACGGGTCGCCTCGACAACATCGGGGCGGACGGGGCGCTTGGCGAGGTTCTCGCGAACCTCGACGCGGCCCGTCGGGGTCATGTGAATGACCACTCCCGGTGCGTCCCCCTCGCCCGCCTCCTTGAACTGCCACCATTGGGCATAGGGCGCGCGGATCACCTCGACCCAGCGGCCTTGCGCCTCGTGGCGCGCGACGAGCGCCGCGACGGCTTCCTCCTGCAAGCGCAGGAACTGCTCGACATCATCGAACAGCGTCTCGGCCTCATCGGCAAAGAGGTCGGTGGTGACGGTGCCTGTATAGGCCTCGGGCGGGAAGATGGCTTCCGCCCGGCTCGGCTTCTCGCCCGCGAGCATGTCGCGGATGGTCTCGGGCTCGGCCTCCCAGCGCTCGCCGGAGAGGCGGTCCAGCACGGCGCGCTGCTGGTCGCTGGTCCCCAAGGTCAGGGCTTCGGCGCAACCGAGCGACATATCCCCGGCGCGGACTTGCTCCTTGGCCTCCTCGCAGAGCGAGGCCAAGGCCAAGCGGCGCTTGACGGTCAGGACCGACACGCCCGCCTTGGCGGCGACATCCTCCAAGGATGCGCCCCCTGCCAGAAGCCGGGCGAAGGCTTCCGCCTCATCGAGCGGGGCCAAGGCCTCGCGCTGGATGTTCTCGACGGTCGCGAGGCGGAGCGTGTCGTCGTCGGAAAGTCCGTTACGGACCTCGACGGGGATGGGCGCGTCTTTCGGCCAGTCGCCGCGCTCAGCCAGAAGCGAGAGCGCCCGGAAGCGGCGCGCCCCGGAGATGATCTCGAACTTCTTGCCCTTCTTGCGGACGACGAGGTTCTGCAGAAGCCCGTCGACAAGAATCGAGGCGGCGAGGCCCGCCAAGGCGGCTTCATCCATCACTTTGCGCGGATTGGCCGGGGGCGGAACGAGTTGGGATAGGTTCACGGTCTCAATGGTCATGGTCTGTCTCCTTGGATGGCTTGGGGTTCACGAGAAGCCCGCCCGTCCCTGCCGGAGACGGGCGGGACGGGTCAGGCGCGGATGCGCCCGAAGCGGTTGGCCTCGGCAGCGTAGGCCGTCAGGCTCTTGGTTGGCCGGAAATGCAGGTCGCGCTCGATGGCGAGCCCGCCGGGGCCGCGCACGGCTTCCAACTCGGAAAGCCGCACGCTGCCAAGTTCGGGGCATCCGAAACCGAGATCGCAGAGCCCGAAGGCGATATCCTCGTCCTCGGGGTCGAGCTCGGACAGGAGCCAGGTCGCGCCACCCCACGGGGTGAAGAGCTTCACCACCGGGAACACGTCCGGCGTGTTACCGTCCTCGGCGATGGCTGCGGCGGCGGCGCGGCCATGGCTAAGCATCCGCGCCTTTTGCTCGGGGGTCAGGAGGGCCATGGTCAGGCCCTCCGTCCGTCATGGTCGGTCAGGACCATGTCGGGGGTCACCGCCACGAACAGCGGCGACATGACATATTCCGCGCCGGTCTGCTCCGCGGCGACGATGGCGGCGCTTGGCCGCCCGTCGACGAAGCACGAAAACAGCGCGAAATTGCTGAAATCCCCGCTCGAAGGCGCGTTGAACGCCTCCCGATGGGCCGGGGTGATATGGGTCTCGGTCATGGCACTCCTCCTCGATTTTGCGCGAGCAAGCCCGCGCTTGCTCGCCTGCCTCGCGGCGAGCAGCGGGGGAGGCCGGGTCAAGGCGCTGTCCCCCAGCCTTCCTACGCTTCGCTCCGTGCAGGCCGGGTGGTCCCCCCTCGGCCTTGACCCGTCCTCCCCCGCTGCTCGCCGCGAGGCAGGCGAGCAAGCGCGGGCTTGCTCGCGCAAAATCGAGGAGGAGTGCCATGACCGAGACCCATA
>JBJTFE010000380.1:0-6466 GCA_046093265.1 Phenylobacterium sp.
GACTACCTCAAAGGGCTGAACCCTGAGCAGAGGGAGGCCGTCGAGGCCGTCGACGGCGCGGTCCTGGTGCTGGCGGGGGCCGGGACGGGCCAGACCCGGGTGCTGACCACGCGCCTGGCCCACATCCTCGCCACCGGCCGCGCCCGGCCCTGGGAGCTCCTGGCCGTCCCCTTCACCAACACGGCGGCGCGCGAGATGCGCGAGCGCCTCGCCGCCATCCTTGGCCCCGAGGCCGAGGGCCTGCGCTGGCTGGGCACCTTCCACTCCATCGCCGCCCAGATTCTGCGCCGGCACGCCGAGATCGTCGGGCTGAAGTCGACCTTCACCATCCTCGACACCGACGACCAGGAGCGCCTCCTCAAGCAGGTGATGGAGGCCGCCGACATCGACGTGAAACGGTGGACGCCCAAGGCGCTGGCCGGCCTGATCGACCACTGGAAGAATCGCGGCTGGACCCCGGAGAAGCTCCCCTCCGGCGAGGGGGCGGGCTTTGCGGGCAACCGGGTGCAGGACCTCTACCGCGCCTACCAGGAGCGCCTGCGGGTCCTGAACGCCTGCGACTTCGGCGACCTCCTGCTCCACAATCTGAGCCTGCTCCAGGCCCGGCCGGACATCCTGGAGGAGTACCATCGCCGCTTCCGCTACATCCTGGTGGACGAGTACCAGGACACCAATGTCGCCCAGTACCTGTGGCTGCGCCTCCTCGGCCAGTCGCGGGGCAATGTCTGCTGCGTGGGCGACGACGACCAGTCCATCTATGGCTGGCGGGGGGCGGAGGTGGACAACATCCTGCGCTTCGAGAAGGACTTCCCGGGGGCCAAGGTCATCCGGCTGGAGCGCAACTATCGCTCCACCGCCCACATCCTGGGCGCGGCCTCGGGCCTGATCGCCGCCAACCGCGGCCGGCTGGGCCAGACCCTGTGGACCGAGGCGGAGGGCGGATCCAAGGTCCTGGTCCGCGGCGTCTGGGACGGCGAGGCCGAGAGCCGGCTGGTGGCCGAGGAGATCGAGCGCGCCCACCGGGGCGAGCGCGACGAGGCCCCCCTGGTCTACCGCGACATGGCCATCCTCGTCCGGGCCTCCTTCCAGATGCGCGCCTTCGAGGAGCGCTTCGTGCTGATGTCCATTCCCTACACGGTGGTGGGCGGGCCGCGCTTCTTCGAGCGGGCCGAGATCCGCGACGCCCACGCCTATCTCCGCCTCGTCCAGTCGCCGGACGACGACCTGGCCTTCGAGCGCATCGTCAACACCCCGCGCAGGGGCATTGGCGAGGCCTCCGTCCAGAAGCTGTTCCAGATCGCCCGGGCCTCGGGGGTCTCGGCCCTGACCGCCGCCCGCGAGGCCGCCCTGACCGACGAGTTGCCGGCCCGCACCCGCACCGCCCTGGCCGGCTTCCTGCGCGACCTGGACCGCTGGACGGCCCTGTCCCGCGACACCCATCACGCCCGGCTGACCGAGACCATCCTGGAGGAGAGCGGCTACACCGACGCCCTGCGCGCCGACCGGACGCCGACGGCCCAGACCCGGCTGGAGAACCTGAAGGAACTGGTCCAGTCCATGGACGCCTTCGACACCCTCCAGGCCTATCTCGAGCACGTCTCACTGGTCATGGACATGGACCGGGGCCCCCAGGCCGACGCCGTCCAGATCATGACCCTGCACTCCGCCAAGGGGCTGGAGTTTCCCCTGGTCTTCCTGCCGGGCTGGGAGGAAGGCGTCTTTCCCTCCCAGCGCAGCCTGGACGAGACCGGCGAGAAGGGCCTCGAGGAGGAAAGGCGACTGGCCTATGTCGGCCTGACCCGCGCCCGGAAATCCGCCCGCATCTCCTTCGCCGCCAACCGCCTTGTCTATGGGCGCTGGACCAGCCAGCTGCCGAGCCGCTTCGTGGACGAACTGCCCGAGGCCCACGTCGAGGCGGTCTCCGAGACCGGATACTTCAGCGGCGGGCCGGGCATGCAGGCGGCGGCCAGCCGCTGGGACGAGACCCCGGCCTTCGGCTCGGGCTATGACTCCCCCGGCTGGCGCCGGGCCCAGGACCGCGGGCGGCCCGCATCCCCCGTCAACCGCAAGGCCGTCATCGAGGGCGAGGGCAAGCTCCTGGCCGTCTCCGATCCCCAGTCCAGCGCCTACTCCCGCGGAGACCGCGTCTTCCACCAGAAGTTCGGCTATGGCCGGGTGCTGGTCGCCGAGGGCTCCAAGCTGACCGTGGCCTTCGACAAGGCCGGCGAGAAGAAGGTCCTCGACAGCTTCGTGGCGAAGGCCTGAGCGGTTCCCACGCTTGCGGCCCGGCCGCCGTCGCGCCATCGTGCCGCCCCTGACAGAGAGAGACAGATGGCCAGGCTGACCGCGAACGGAATCGAGATCGCGTACGACGTCCACGGGCCGGAGGGCGGCGAGCCCATCGTCCTGGTGATGGGCCTGGGCGCCCAGATGATCCGCTGGTCCATGGACATGGTCGGCGACCTGGCCAGGCGCGGCTATCGCGTCGTGCGGTTCGACAACCGCGATGTCGGCCTGTCCCATCGCTTTGACGACGCCTCTCCGCCCAGCATCGGCGAGGTCGCCAAGGCCGTGCGCGAGGGCCGCAGGCCTGACGTTCCCTATTTCCTGTCCGACATGGCCGCCGACGCGGCGGGGGTGATCGAGGGGCTCGGGCTGGGCTCGGCCCACGTGGTCGGGGCCTCCATGGGCGGCATGATCGTCCAGATGCTGGCCGCCGAGCACCCGCACCGGGTGCGCTCCATGACCTCCATCATGTCGACCACCGGCAATCCCGGCCTGCCGCCGGCCAGGCCGGAGGCGGTGGCCTTCCTCGTGAACCGGGGTCCGGACCCGCACGCGGACCTCGAGGCCTTCCTCGACCATGGCCTGGCCTCGGCCAGGGTGATGGCGGGACCCGCCGGGGTCCTGGACGAGGCGGCCGAGCGCGTCGGCGTCGAGCAGTCTTTCCGGCGGGCCTACTACCCCGTCGGCTTCCTTCGTCAGTATGCGGCCATCCTGGGCAGCGGCGACCGGCGGGAGGCCCTGCGCCGCATCACGGCGCCGACCGTGGTGATCCACGGAGCCGACGATCCCCTGGTGCCCGTGGAGGGCGGCCACGACACCGCCGCCTGCATCCCCGACGCCGAGATGCACGTCCTTCCGGGCATGGGCCACAACATCCCCGCGCCCCTGATCCCGAAGGTCTGCGACCTGATCGAGCGGGCGGTGCGCCGCGCCGCATGAAGGTCGAGCTGGCCGGAGCGGCGGCTTTCGCCTGCCTCGGCCTGATCGCGGGCGCGCTCCTGCGACCTCAGCCCGCGGACTTCCGTCCCGACCCCGCCTCGGAGGCGTCCGGCTTCACAGGCCCTCCCACCGGTCCGGCGGGAGGCGCCGCTCCGGACGCCGGCTGGCGTGGGATCGGCCCGGTCCCGGACTACGTCGTCGGCACGGACTCCCTCCAGCCGCCGCCGGGCTACGTCCCGCCGATCCCCGCCTGGGAGGAGCCCGAGCCCGCCGCAACTCCGCCGCCCTCGGATCGCCCGTCGGACGACGCAGCCCCTGCCCCCTCGCCTACCCCCGCGCCGGAACCCTCGCCTTCGCAGGCGGACCGCCCTAAGGAGGGCGAATGAGTGACGACGCCGTCCAGATCATCGCCCGCGGGCCCCGCGCCGCCGCAGAGGCCGCCGCCGCGACCGTCGATTCCGATCCGCTGCTGGAGGGCGCGACCTACTCCATCCTCGAGGAGGACGAGGACCACGACGTCTGGCGGATCGACGCCTTCCCGACCACGCGCGAGGAGGCCGACGCCCTTCAGGCCCGGCTGAACGCTCAGCCCGGCCTCGTCGTCACGGTCGAGACCCTGGCCGACGCCGACTGGCTGGCCATGTCCCTGTCCGGCCTGCCGCCGGTGCGCGCCGGGCGCTTCTTCGTCTTCGGCGCCCACGACCTGGGCCAGGTCCCGCCCAACGCCGTCGCCCTGCGGATCGAGGCGGGGGCGGCCTTCGGCACCGGCCACCACGGCACCACGGTCGGCTGCCTCCAGGCCTGGAACGACCTGATCAAGGCCCGGCGCTTCGACAGGGTCCTGGACGTCGGCGCCGGAACCGGCGTGCTGGCCATCGCCGCAGCCCGCACGGGTGCACGCCTGGCGCGCGGCACGGACATCGACGCCCCCTCGGTCCGGATCGCCCAGGAGAACGCCGCCCTGAACGGCGCCCGGGCCGAGTTCGTCCACGCCTCGGGCCTTGGCCACCAGCGGGTCCGCTCGGCGGCGCCCTATGACCTCGTCTTCGCCAACATCCTGGCCCCGCCCCTCGTGGCCCTGGCCCAGGACATCCGCGGCGCTCTGCGGCCCGGCGGGGTGGCCATCCTGTCAGGCCTCCTGCGCACCCAGGAGCGGCGCGTCCAGGCCGCCTACCGCTCGCGCGGGTTCCGCCTCCTGCGGCGCATCCACCGCGACGCCTGGGCCACCCTGGTGATCCAGCGGCCCTGAAGCCTCAGGCGACGACGCGCCCCGCGCCCGTCTCGGCGCACCAGTGGCGCAGGCGCTCCTGCAGCTTCTGGTTGACGAGGTAAGCGCTCAGTTCCTCGACATCGAGTTCCTCGACCTCGGCGAAGGCGAAGGCGTCCTCGCCGTGGGCCTTCCAGGCGGCCTGCATCTCGCGGTTGGGCGAGCCGCCGTGACGGAGGCTGAACCAGATGCTGTTCTGCTGGGCGTCGAGGTTGCGGCTGACCCCCAGCCAGGCCTCGACCCGGGCCCTGCGATCGTCGCGCGACATGTCGGCTCCTGCCTTTGGGGACTTTGCGCGCCCCGCCCGTCGGGCCTAGATAACGCGCATGCGCCAGAGCTTCAAAGAATCCGCCGATCCGTCCTATGGGTCCCGCCACCTGCCCCGCATCCGCGCCGCCATGGCCGCCCAGGGGCTCGACGGCCTGCTCGTGCCCCACGAGGACGAGCACCAGAACGAATACCTGCCCGCCGCCAACGACCGGCTGGCCTGGGCGACGGGCTTCACGGGCTCGGCCGGGGCCGCCATCGTCATGGCCGACCGGGCCGCCGTCTTCGTGGATGGCCGCTACACCATCCAGGTCCGGGCCCAGGTGGACGCGGACCTGTTCGAGATCTGCGACCTGGTGGTGGGCGGGGTCCCGGCCTGGATCGAGGCCAACACCCGCGCCGGCCAGGTGATCGGCTACGATGCGCGCCTGCACAGCCCCGACGCCCTGGGTCACCTGCGCAACGCCGCCATCCGGTCCGGCGCGACCCTGAAGGCGGTGGATCCCAATCCCCTGGACGTCGCGTGGGGCGAGGAGCGCCCACCCCAACCCGCGGCGCCCGTGCGTCCGCACGCCCTCGCCTTCGCCGGCGTGGACTCCGCCGCCAAGCGCGCCCGGCTGGGCGAGACCCTGGCCGCCAAGGGCGCCGACGCCGCCGTCCTGACCGCGCCGGCCTCCATCGCCTGGCTGTTCAATGTGCGGGGCGGCGACGTCAGCCGCACCCCCCTGCCGCTCGCCCAGGCTGTGCTGAACCGCGACGGCTCGGCCCGCCTCTTCCTCGACCCGGTCAAGGTGACCCCCGAACTCCCGGCCTGGCTGGGTAACGGCGTGTCGCTGGAGACCCCTGCGGACCTTCCCGAAGCCCTGGCGGCGCTGAAGGGCAAGGTTGTCCTCGTCGACCCGGCCCAGTCCTCTGCCTTCTACTTCGACACGTTAGAGGCCTCCGGCGCTCGGATCCTGCGTGGCGAGGACCCCTGCGCCCTGCCCCGGGCCTGCAAGAACCCGGTGGAGATCGCCGGCTCCCGCAGCGCCCATGTCCGGGACGGCGTCGCCCTGACCCGCTTCCTGCATTGGGTGGCCACCGAGGCACAGACCCGCCTGCCCGACGAGATCGAGGTGGCAAGCCGGCTCGAGGCCTTCCGCGAAGAGGTCGAGGGCCTGGCGGACCTGTCCTTCGACACCATCGCCGCGGCCCGGGGCAACGCCGCCCTGCCCCACTACCATCCCACTGAGAAGACCAATGCGCGCACGGCGCCGGGCACCCTGCTGCTCGTGGATTCCGGCGGCCAGTATCCGGACGGCACCACCGACGTCACCCGCACCATGGCCATCGGGACCCCGAGCCACGAGATGTGCGAGCGCTTCACCCTGGTGCTCAAGGGTCACCTGGCCCTGGCGGCCCTGCGCTTCCCGGCCGGGACCACGGGCTCGGCGGTGGACGCCTTCGCCCGCGCCGCCCTCTGGTCCCGCGGCCTGGACTACGACCATGGCACCGGCCACGGCGTGGGCGTCTTCCTGGGGGTCCACGAGGGCCCGCACCGGATCGCCAAGACCCCGAACACGGTGGCCCTTGAGCACCAGGGTGAAGCGTTCGCACATCTCGCGGCTCGGGGTCCCGATGGCCATGGTGCGGGTCACGTCGGTGGTGCCATCCGGGTACTGGCCCCCGGAATCCACAAGCAGAAGCGTGCCCGGCGCGGTGCGCGCA
>JBJTFE010000381.1:0-5111 GCA_046093265.1 Phenylobacterium sp.
CGATGTTGTCCGTGCCGGCGGCGAAGGCCCGCACCTTCTGGACCTCGGCGGGATCGAGGGTGGGGGAGCCGGTCTCCGCCGCCCGCGCGGCTTCGGCCAGGGGGGCGATGATCGGCCGGATGGTCTGGGTCTGGCCGGCGATGGAGGTCAGGCCAAGGGCGGCCGTAGCCTGCCGAAAGAGGAGGTAGGCCAGCATCAGGCGGGCGAAGGTGACGCCCCTCAGCCGGTCGATCAGCCCGCGCGCCGCCTCCTGCAGCCCTGAGCGCTCGAGGACGCCGATGACCGGCAGGATCAGCCAGGCGGCGCTGACATAGCGGTTCTCGTTGAAGGCCTTTCCGAAGGCGGCCAGCACCTCGAGGGGCGAAAGGCCCGCGGCCAGCCCGGTGACGAGGGCCGAGGCCAGGACGACGAGCAGGGGGTTCAGGCCGACGGCGAAGCCCGCCACGACCAGGAGCACGCCCAGGAGCACCAGCATGAGATCCTTTCCTTCCCCTCGGCGTGCAGTCTAGACCCGAGTCGCCGGTGGGGTCGCGGGGGTCCCTTGCGCCGGGCGCCCGCCCGTCTATTGATGGCTCCGGACACCACGGGAGGCCGCCATGGCCACGGCGATTCTTCAGGCGCGGATGAGCTCCAGCCGGCTTCCCGGCAAGGTCATGCTGCCCATCGTCGGCAAGCCGATGATCGAACTCCAGATCGAGCGGGTGAGGCGCGCCGTAAACATCTCCGAGGTGGTCGTGGCGACAAGCTCGGATCCTACGGATGATCCCCTGGTCGAATTCCTGATGCGCATCGGGGTCCGCGTGGTCCGCGGGCCGCTCGATGACGTGCTTGGCCGATTCCTCCTCGCGATCGAGACTCTCGGCTTGACCGGCGACCTCGTTCGGCTGACCGCAGACTGCCCGCTCGCAGATCCCGAGGTCATTGACGCGTGCATCACGCTGCAAAGGGAGGGCGGCTTCGACTACGCGTCCAACGGGCGGCGACGCACCTATCCTCGCGGCCTTGATGTCGAGGTTTTCCGGATCGAAGCGCTGCAACAGGCGGCACGGGAAACCCGGGCGCAGTATGACCGGGAACATGTCACGCCCTGGCTGTATCGTTCCGGCTCGCCTTTCAGCCAGGGCGAACTGGTCCAGGCCAAGGACGAGAGCCACCTGCGATGGACCGTCGACTTCCCCGCCGACTTCGCATTCGTGAGCAGGGTCTACGAGGCCCTCTACCCGGCCAATCCCGCCTTCACCACCGACGACATTCGCGCCCTGCCGTTCGGTTGGCGGGAAGCCGACGTCGAAGCCTAGTCCACGATCAGGTCCCAGGTGAGCGGGGTTCCCTTGGGCGCCGCCCTGGCTGCCCGCTTGCCAAGTACGGCGTCGAGTTGCTTGGGGGCCAGGCCGAAACCCGGTCGCACCGACCGCACGTTCCTGGGCGTCAGCACCTCGCCGGCGACCACGTCCTCGGCGATGTAGAGAGACCGGCGGTGATCACGACTGGAGACTTCCGCCGGGGTCGGTCCGTAGCGGATTTCGCCCAGGGCCTCGGCTGCAGCGCGGCAGTCCGCGACCAGCCGCGCCAGTTCGTCGGGCTCGAGGGAAAAAGCAGAGTCCACCCCGCCTTCATCGCGGCTGAGACAGAAATGCTTTTCGATGAAGCAGGCCCCGAGCGCCACGGCCGCTACCGACGCCGCCGTGTCCATGGTGTGATCGGACAGCCCCGCAAGTACGTCGAACCTGGCTGCAAGGTGCGGCAGAGTCACGAGGTTCATGCTCGACATCGGCGCAGGATAGGCGCTGGTGCAGTGGAGCAGGATGAGACCACTTGCGCCGGCCTCCCTGGCGGCCGCCACTGCATCTGCGATCTCGTCTTCCGTGGCCAAGCCCGTGGACATGACCAGCGGTTTGCCAGTCTGCGCGCAGCGTCGGATCAGCGGGATATCCACCAGCTCGAATGAAGCGATCTTGTAGGCTGGGGCCTCAAGACCCTCCAGCAGGTCGACAGCAGAGAAGTCGAAGGGCGAAGAGAAGATCTGGATGCCGACATCCCGTGCGTGCCGGAACAGGGTCTCATGCCATGCCCAGGGCGTGTGCGCCTCAACATAGAGGTCAAAGAGCCGCCGCCCGTCCCAAAGCCCGCCTTCCACGCGAAATCCCGGGCCGTCCACGTCCAGAGTTATCGTCTCGGCTGTGTACGTCTGAAGCTTCACGGCGTCAGCGCCAGAGGCCCTGGCGGCGTCGATAAGTGCGATGGCGCGACCAATGTCGCCGTTATGGTTCCCGGACATCTCGGCCACAATGTACGGCGGTCGGCCCGGCCCGATTTCCCGGTCCCCGATCCTTACGGCGTCCTTGCTCATCCCATGGCCTCCAGTCGGCGGATAAGGGGCGCGGCGGCGGCGAAGCTGTCAGCCTCGGCGTCAGCAGGCAGCGCCCGGAAGGGCTGGTCCGCGTATCGGCCGGACCGGACCCGGAGTGATCTCATGCCCGCCGCCCGCGCGGCCGCCATGTCATGGGCCGGATTGTCGCCGACCACCAGTGTCTGCTCCGGAATCGCGGCTAGGTGTTCCATGCCCTTCAGGTAGGGACGCGGATCGGGTTTGGGCAAGCCCAGCTCCCAGCAATAGACGACAGCGTCCACCAGGGCCTCAACGCCCAGGGCGGTCACCTTGCGACGCTGCATGAGGCCCAGACCGTCAGTGACGATGGCCAGCCTGTGATCCCGGGCAAGATCCCCGAGGGCCTCCCGGACACCCGGCCACAGGGCGATGTCGGGACGGTGGTCCCGGTAGGTTTCCACCAGACTCATGATCAGTTCCGGCTGAGGGGTGAGGCCGAGCCTCTGCAGCACCACATCGAACACCTTGCCGCGCCCGTTACGAGCGAGTTCTTCCTGCATCAGCGCCTCAACTTCAGCCGCCGGCGCCCCGCCGGGCAGGCCAGCGATCTCGCGCGCCACAGCCGCCATTCCTGAACGTACATAGCTCGCCTCATCATAGAGCGTGTCGTCCAGGTCGATGAGCAGGGCGCGGATCAAGGTCACGCCCCGTCTTGCCGCTCGGCCGCGACCAGTGCGTCCTGACTGTAGCGCAGCATGGTCAGACCATAACGGATCGGCCGCGGGGTCCGAGCGGCCTCGCCCTTCCCCGCCACCAACATCACAAGTCGTTCCGGCGAGGCCAGACCCGCCTGGATCGACAGGTTGGAGGCGCCGCCGAACCTCGGATTGACCTCAATGAACAGCGGCTCCCCCTGACCGTCCCAGAAGGCCTGGACCACGTTGTGAGCAACAAGCCCAAGCCCGGCGCACAGCCTCAACGCCGACTCTGTCAGCACCGCCGCCACCTCAACCCGCGACTTCACCGCCTCACCCGCACGCACCTGCAGACGCCGCCGCGCCACCGCCTGCAGCGGCGCGCCGTAAAGGTCCATCAGGACATCGATGCTGTACTCAGGCAGTGGGCAGAAGGCCTGAACCAGCATGTCTTCGCCCTGCGGCTTCCAGTCCTGCGCCTCGATTCGCCGCCCCCCCCGGCCGGCCGCGCCGCGGACGGGCCGCACGTAAACCGGAAAGGCGTCTGGTCGCTCATCTGTCCCCCAGGTGCGAGGCGTCTTGAGCCCGAGGCGCGCGCAGGCGGCGACAAACCTGCGTTTGTCGGCGCAGTCCGCAAGGGCTTCGGGACCCGGAACAAACACCTCGACGCCTTCAGCGCGGAAGCGGTCCTTCAGTCGGGATAGCTCTGCCAGATCGCCGTCCCGGGTGGGCACGACAAGGCTGACGCCCTCATCCTTGCAGACCTTCAGGAGCGCTCTGGCAAAGCCGGCTGCGTCTACGCCCGGAAGGCTAACGACGCCGTCGGCGAAGTGCAGCCCGGCGCTTTCTCGATCCAGATCGGCCGCCAACACCCGTCCTCCGTACGGCGCGACCGCCGACTGAAAGGCCTGGACGAGCAGGACCTTCGCCGCCACGCTTAGGATCAGGACGTTCATGAGCCCCTAGTCAGTCACCCTGGCGTAGAGCACCTGGTTGCGGCCTATGCCCGCCTGGACGCAACCCCTCCTGAATGCAACGACGCCCTCGACTCCGCGCTCCCGCCACAATCCCATTTCGAACGCCACCCGCACGAAGTGACAATTCCGGCCCATCGGGCGGTTGCGCATGTAGTTGGTGTCGGGGTTCAGAAGGAACAGATCCACCGGGAACTCGGACAGGTGGTCCGAGACCGTCCAGCCGGTCGCCGCCATCGCCTTGGGCAGGGTGTCGGTGTTGAAGTAGTTCAGATGATCAGGCGCAGCGACCCAGTACATGGGGTCCGCGTGGCCGCGCCGGACGATCTCGGCCTGTAGCCAGGAGTTGTCATTTGGCACGGCGATTCGCACCAACCCACCCGGACGCATCAGGGCGCGAAGGCGCTTCAGAAGCCCCACAGGGTCGATCACGTGCTCAAGCACATTGTTGCATACGACCAGATCATACTGGTCACCCCGGGCGATCGCCTGATCGAGCAACTCAAATGCGTCGCCGAGCAGAAGCTTGTCAGCCAGGGCCGGAAAGAAGGCCTGCAGGCCATCGTCCGTGAAGTCCATCCCGACGACGTCCCAGCCGCGGCTGGCGAAATAGTCGAGCGAGAAGCCTTCCCCGACTCCGACCTCCAGCATCCGGCCAGGCGGTCGGCCCCAGATATGCTCGGTCTCCGCAGGCTGTAGCCGCTTATGTTCGAGTTCCTCGGAGGTGTAACCGTGGGCGTAGGGGGTCTGGCCATGGTCGGCGCCGAAGTACTTGTCGCGGTAGTAGGCCGCGAGCGCGTCCGGCGTGGGGCGCGGCTCGTACTCAAGATGGCCCTCGGACCTTTCGACCAGCTGAAATTCCACCCCACCCTCCTGAACGGCGTCATGCGACCTTTGCGCCGGACCGGTAAAGACTGCGTTAACCATGCCGCTTTGCGGCCGATGCAGAAGCTCAATCGACGGGGCGGTCCGTCAGGCGTCCGGCGTCTCCGAGGGCGCGCCCTCGAAGCGGAAGGCTGCGCCGTCGCGGCGGACGAGGCCGGCGGTCGGCGCGGCGAAATGGGTGCCGATCACCAGCACGGGCTGCTCGGCGACGCCCTCAAAGACGCCGCG
>JBJTFE010000382.1:0-5579 GCA_046093265.1 Phenylobacterium sp.
ACGTGGAGCTGATCACGCCGATCGCGATGGACCAGGGTCTTCGGTTCGCGATCCGCGAGGGCGGCCGGACGGTGGGCGCCGGGGTGGTCTCGAAGATCGTCGAGTAATCCCCGCCCATCCCCCGGCCCAGGCCGGGAAACATCAGGGGCCGCGGAGGAAACTCCGCGGCCCTTTCTCGTGAATCCGGTGTAGCCTTCAGCCATTCAGGCCCCTCGACCCAAGCTCTCTTGCGGGTCCTATGGGGCTGAGGCGGTGGAAGCCAGACGGCGGGTGACGTCGCGAGCCTGGGCAAGACGCTCGGTGATGACAGGCAGGCGTTCCCAACTCGTCGCAAAGGCCAGAACATAGGACATCTGGGCGAACACGGTGCCGGGGCTGGCGTCTGGCTGGGCGATCAGCACGAGAACACCAAGGATCATGACCAGCAGGAACAGCCAGTTGACCGCATACACCCCGATCTCGGAGTCTGAGCGCGCCACACGGAGCCTGCGCCAGGCCTCCAGGTGGGACCGGACCCTTTCGGCGTCCTCGGAGCGAAGAACGTCCAGATCCTGATCGGTGCGATCATTGAGGGAGCGATTCAGCCGGTTCATCCGGCGAGCATAGATGCGGTCAATTCCGAGCAGGATCAAAGCAACGACCAGGGCCGCAGCTCCAACCCGCCAGTCGTACCAGAAAGAGATGGCGAGGGAGCCAGCCCCGGCGACCAGGGCGGAGAGGGCCTCCGGCACGCTCCGTTCGTAGGTCTGGACGAGCTCATGGACCTGTCGCAGCCGCGCCACCCGGATACTCGCCGGTGATGGGGCCAGGGCTATCCCCTCCGCGAGGCGAAGCTCCGCCGCGGCGAAGACCCGGGTGTCATAGAGCCTGCGCAGTCCGCCTGACGCCAGGATGGCGGTGACCCCGCCTGCGAGGAAGAAGAGTCCCGATCGGTCGCCGGCCAGCAGCCGGTCCACCGTAAGCCCCATGAGCGCCGGCATAAAGAGGAGCGCAACTTCCTCGATGATCAGCAGGAGGTAGGCGAACAGGACGCGCTTGCGCTCGGGCCGGAAGGGCTTCAAGGCGACATCTCCTCTCCACGGTGATTGGACGGCGTCGAGGTCAGACCTCCGAGCTCAGCCTGCGATGGGGGTGGCGACAGGGGCCCGTATCGGGCGACCCGGGATCTCTCCGGACTCCAGCCGGCCCCGAGAGCAAGATGGGCTTCTGCCCAGGCCATCCGTTCCGCTGCATCTGCAGTCGCCGAAGTGACTTGAGCGGACAGGAGGGCGGCCTCTGAAAGCGCAAGGTCAAGCGCCGTTGCGGCCCCCGCACCTGCGCGCGTCCTCGCAGCAGAGGCTTCCATCTCAGCTTCCGCCGCCGCGCCCCGGCTGGCATGGGCCGTGGCGCGGGCGGCGCGCCAGGCGTCGATTGCGCCGTCAGCTTCCTCGAGCGCTGTAAGAACGGCTCTGGCCCACTGGGCCGCGGCGGCTTCGTGATCGGCGTCGGCGGCGCGTACGCCCGCGTTCAGACGCCCCAGGTTGAAGAGCCCCCAGCTGACTTTGGGGCCGACTGCAAATCGAAGTGCGCCCGGCTCAAGGAGATCGCCGGGGTCTGCAATGCGACCTACGCCGACACCAAGTGACAGGCTGGGATAGAGCGCCGCCCGGGCGACGCCGGCGCGTTCATAGCTCGCCTCCAGCCTGCGTTCGGCGGCCCGGACATCAGGCCGTTGACGAAGCATCGCGACTGGATCCGGAGCGAACAGGGTCTCGGGCGTCTCTGCTGCGCCGGAGAGCGTCGCCTCGCCCTGGACAAAAGCGACAGGATCTTGCGCGGTCAGCACGGCCAGGCGCCTGAGGGCGTTGTTCCGGGCTTGCTCAAGCGCTGGTCTTTCCGCGAAGGAGTCCGCCCGAAGGCGTCGCATGGCGGCAAGGTCGGCTTCGCGGGCCGCTCCGTACATCTTACGTCGTTCAAGAAACACGACCGCCTTCTCGAGCGCCGCGCTACGGCGTTCCGCCAGTCTGAGGAGGTCGGTCGACCGGCCAAGATCCAACCAGGCCCTGACGACCTGAGCGACTACGGCGGCCTCCATTCCCCTTCGCTGCCAAAGGGCGGCTTCAGCGTCGGCTTCCGCCGCTCTGGCCGACGCCGCCAGACCTCCGGCGAGGTCGAGTTCCCAGGAAAGGTCACCCGAGACTGCGCCCAGGGTCTGGCTTGGAAACCTCCCAGGATACCCAAGAACCGGCGACTGCGCCAGTGCTGACTCACGTGTGCGCTGGACTTGGGCCGAGACATCGCCCTGGGGCCAGGAGAGAGATCGGGCCTGGCCCGCGAGGGCCTGCGCAGCACGCAGGTTCGCCCGAGCCTCGGCCAGGTCATGATTGGCTCGAAGCGCCTCCTCCACCAACCGGTTGAGCTCGGGCGATTCAAGCTCGAGCCACCAGTCGAACCGCATTTGGCGTCCAATGTCGGCCGCCGCCGGATCGGACCAGGCGGTCGAGGGTGCAACAGCAGCGGGTGGCGACAGGGCCGTTGAGCTCGCACAGCCGGTCAGCAGGGCCGCCAGCAGGACGGACGAAAGACGACGCATGATTCCAGTCTCGATCAGGCGACCATCGCCGCCCGCCGTTCACGGAACAGCAGTGCGTAGAGGGCCGGGATAAGGACAAGGGTGATGAGGGTGCCGAGAGCGAGGCCGCCGATCATCGTGGCCGCCATCGGTCGCCAGAGCTCGCCTGCGAACAGATAGAGGGGGATCAGGCCTACGATGCAGGTGAGCTTGGTCATCACGATAGGCCGAAGGCGCACGGCGCTTGCGGTCGCCACGGCTTCCTTCAAGGGCAGGCCCAGCCGGCGCTCCTCCTGGATCCGCTCGAGCAGGAGGACTGCATTGTTGACGATGATCCCGGCAAGGGCGAGCAGGCCGAGCGTCGCGGTGAAGCTAGAGGGCTGTCCCGTGAGTTTCAGGCCGATCGAGGCCCCGATCAGGACGAACGGGATCGACGCCATGATGATGATGGTGCTTCGGACCGAGCCGAACTGCCAAAGGAAGAGGGCCGCCATCCCCAGCAAGGCGACCGGGAAGTATCGCAGGAGCCCCTCATTCGCCAGTTTGCTCTCCTCAATCTCGCCGCCGAGCTCGAGCCGGTGCGCCGGCTGCAGATCTAGCGCCGCGATTGCTTTGCCCGCCCGGTCAACGATCTGCTGGGACCCAAGTTCAGGGTGTCGAGCGCTCACCGTAATGACGGGACTGCCATTCCGTCGCACCAGAACGCTGGGCTGGGAGGCAAGCTGGATGGCGGCGATCTGTCCAAGCGCGACGGCGCCTGTCTCGCCAAAGACCGGCAGGGACTCCAGCCGTTCGGGGAGCGTGCGATCCTTGTCTGCGCCGCGCAGGATCACTGGGACAAGCACATCGCCCTGGCGAAGAACGGTCACCGGCATGCCAGAGGTGACCGCCTCCAGAGATCTCGCCACCTCCGCGGAGGACACGCCCGCGGCCGTTGCGCGGGACTGGTCAACCTCGACCTTCAGGCGGACAATTCTGGCCTCGGCGTCGTCCCGCACGTCCTGGATGTCCGGGATGGCGGCCAGAGCCCGTTTCAGCTCGCTCGCGGCGCGCTCAAGCTCGGCGCGATCGGGTCCAGTGAGATGAAAGACCGCGGCGCCGGCCTCAGAAACCCCGAGAGAGAACCGCTTCGGCTCAATGCGAGCTTCAGGGAACCGGCTTGGAAGCTGCTCCCGAAGCCGGGACAGGACCACCTCCACGTCCGCTCGCTCATCGAGATTGACGATGGCGTAGGCGCGATGCGGCGCGGGGAGGGGCGGATTGAGGCCGAGAATGAACCGAGGGCCGCCATCATTGATGTAGACGACGTTGTCCGCCAGTTCCGGAAAACGCTTCCTGTCGGCGAGAAGCTGGGAAAGCTCGGTCGCCATGCGGAGGGTGGCGCGGGTCGACGCGCCCGGCGGCAGTTCGATCGGAATCTGAAGCTGCGGTCTCGGGGATGTTGGGAGCAGCTGAGGGGGAATGAAGGCGAACAGCCCAACTGCGGCGATCAGCAACGCCCCCATGGCCGCCGCCACGGCGAGCGGCCTGTCCACGATCAGGCGCACCCTTTCAGTGTACCAAGTCCGAACTCTGGACAGCCAGCCCGCCGTGTCCTTGGAGGAGTCGTGCCCCCCCGCAAACCTCAGGGCCAACAGCGGCGTCACCGTCAGGGCCAGGAACAGGGAAAGCATGAGGGTGACGGCCAGCACGATCGCCAGGCTACGCATGTACTCAGCCGTCTCGCTGTTGCCGACCGCAAGGGGCGCAAAGGCGATGATGATGGCGAGGCTGGAGGTCAGGAGGGGCGCCGCCAGGGTGCGCCCGGCCTCGACGGCCGCCTGTTCGGGCTCATGGCCAAGCCCGAGGCGGCGTTGATAGTCCTCGACAATGACAATGCCGTTATCGACGAAGAGCCCCAGAGAAATTATCAGGGCGGCGATCGAGACCATGTGGAGTTCGATGCCGAGCAGGCGCATCAGGATGAGCGAGCCCATGACCGTGAGCGGAACGATCACGCCGGTGACAAGCCCGGCCCGCCAGCCCAGGAACAGCACGACCACCAGCATCACAACAGCGACAGTCTCAAGGAAGGTCTGGCCGACCTTCACGAGCTCCTTGCGGACCACCTTGGATTGATCCGTCACCGAGGTGATCTGCATTCCAGCCGGAATTTCCTGGCGAACCTCCGCGATCCGGGAGTCGAGACGCTCAGCGAAGGAAAGAACGTTGAGGCCGTTCTGCATGGAGACGCCCAGCACGACCGCAGGCTGGCCGTTGACAACAGCTGCGGTCACCGGCGGATCGGCGGGCTGCTGGGAGATCACGCCTAACGCGCTGAGCGGAAGCGCGGCGCCGTCACGCAGGGCGATGGGCGTGCCCGCGAGGGCCAGGGCGTTCGGCAGGTCGCCAGTGGGCTCAAGCGCCAGAACCCGCCGGCCGGTATCGATCTCGCCAGCAGGTGCGACGACATTCCGGTCTGCCAGCTGCCTGGCGACTGCGTCGAAGGAGAGCCCTGCGGCGGCGAGTCTACGGGAATCCAACTCTACAAAGACCCGGTCCTCGCGGATGCCATGAAAGGAGATGCGCTCAACGCCCTCAACGGACTGAAGACGATCCCGCACTGTGCGTGCCCAATCCTGCAGCTGGCCTGCTGAGTACCCTTTGCCGCTCAGGGCGAGGCTGCGCACGGAGACGCGTGCAAACTCGTCGTTGATCACAAGCGGGCTGATCCCCTCCGGAAGGGCGGTGCGCGCGTCCTCCAGCTTCACGCGGACCCGTTGCCAGATTTCGGGCATGCGATGGCCGGGTACTCCATCTCGAAGCGTAATGACGATGAACGCGGCGCCGGGCCGGACAACCGTATCGATCGTCTTGATCGCGGCGACTTCCCTGAGGCGCTCCTCAAGCGGTCGCGCCACCAACTGCTCGGTTCGCTCGCTGGTCGCGCCGGGGAGGTAGGCTTCGACCGTGGCGGTCCGAACCTGGATGAAGGGTTCTTCCGTTGCGGGAAAGTCGAGCAGCGCCACCAGGCCGGACAGGACCAGCA
>JBJTFE010000383.1:0-12736 GCA_046093265.1 Phenylobacterium sp.
GGGGGCAGGTCGTGGCCCATGCCCTCGATGATGCGCAGTTCCGCGCCGGGGATCTTGGCGGCGGTGTCCCGGCCCCCTTCGGCGGGCAGCAGGGGATCGTCCGCCCCGTGCAGGACCACGGCGGGGACGGTGATGCGGGCGGGCCGCGCCGAACGGTCCCCAGTGGCGCCGACGGCGCGCATCTGCCGGCCCGAGCCCGTGGGGTTCCAGGCCCGCTCCGCCTCGGCCCGGGCCCGCTCAGCCAGGGCGCCCTCGGGCCAGGGATAGCCGGGGCTGCCGATGACCAGGGCGTTCTCCACCGCTGCGGCGACGTGGGCCTCCGGGTCGGGGGTGAAGTCGGGGGTCGGCTGGGTCGGCACGGCCATGGCCCGGGGGGTCGCCTGGGGCAGGCTCGGGGCCGAAGATGTGGACATGATGGAGGTCACCGACAGGGTCCGGTCGGCGTGGTCGGAGGCGATGACCTGGCTGATCATGCCGCCCATGGAGACCCCGGCCACGTGGGCCGCGGCGACTCCGGCGGCGTCCAGCACCGCCATGGCGTCGGCCGCCATGTCCTCCCGGGTGTAGGCGTCGTTCTCGCCGAACCAGGTCGACAGGCCGGTGTCCCGGTTGTCGAACCTCAGGGCGCGGTACCCCGCGTCCACCAGGAGGGCGCAGAAGGCCTCGGGCCAGCGGGTCATCTGGGAACCGAGGCCGTTGACCAGGAGGATGGCCGGGGCCGCCGGGTCGCCGAAGCTCTCCCAGCAGATCCGCACCTCGCCGTTCGTCGCAAAGGGCATGGCCGACCGCGCCTCAGGGAACCAGGACCACCCGGCCGACGGCGGCGCGGCTCTCGATATAGGCGTGGGCGGCGGCGGCCTCGGCCAGGGGGAAGGTCCTGTCGATCACCACCTCCAGCTCGCCTCGGGCGGCGTCCTCGATAAGGCCCTGGATCATTTCGTGGACCCGGTCAGTCATGATCTCGGCGCCCAGGAAGACCCCCGAGAGGCCGCGGTTGCCGCCCATCATCGAGCCGACGTCCACCACCATGGGCTCACGCCCGGCGGCGCCCACCATGGACACCCGGCCGCGGTAGGCCAGGCTGTTGATCGAGCCCTGCAGGGTGGAGCCGCCGACGGAGTCCACCACCACGTCGGCGCCGTGGTTGTCGGTCAGGCGGCGGACCTCCCGGGGGACCTCGTTCACGCGGTAGTTGATGCCGGCGGTCATTCCCAGGGGCTTGAGGCGCTCCAGTCTCTCATCGGAGGAGGCGGTGGCCAGGATCATCTTCGCGCCCGCCCGGCGGGCCAGCTGGATGGCGGCGACCCCGACGCCCGAGGCGCCGGCCTGCACCAGGACGATCTCCCCCGCCTTCATCCGCCCGTATTCGAACAGGCAGTCATGGGCGGCGCCGAAGGTGACCGGGATGGCCGAGGCCTTGGCGATGTCGTAGCCCTCGGGCACCGGCCAGCAGTTGCGCGCCGGCACGCTGCGCAGGGCGGCGTGGCTGCCGAAGTTGTTCACGGTGGCGACCTTCTGACCGACCTTCAGGTGGGTGACCTCGCTTCCCACCTCGATGATCTCGCCGGCGGCCTGGTAGCCGACGATGTGCGGCTTGGTGACCAGGGGGCCGCCGAAGCGGTTCAGGGTGTCGCCGCCTTCGATGGCGATGGCCTCGACGCGGATGATCACGCCCTTGGGATGACAGGCCGGGTCCGGGACGTCCTCATAGCGCAGGACCTCGGGTCCGCCGTTCTCGTAGTAGACCGCCGCCTTCATGGGCCTGGTTCCTGGTTGCTCGCTCCCTGTGCTTCCGACTTGTCACGGGGCGGGATCGCGGGCAAGCCCGCCGGGACGGGGCTGAAGGACGGAGGCGACCATGGAGCTGGCCAAGCCGCGGGTGGACATCGGCATGTCCACCAACGCCCTGGGACCTGTCCTGGCCTTCTGGCAGGGCGAGGCGGGGGCGCCCTTCGACCACCTCCTGCCCATCCGCCGGGGCCAGGACCAGCATCGCCACGACGCCAACGGCTCGGTGCTCAAGATCAACGCCTACGCCGAGCCTGTCCCGGTGGGCGAACCCACGGGTTACCGGGAGCTCTACCTGGCGCGCGAGGGGCTGGAGGCGCCCCGGCCCCTGGCCGACCCGGATGGCAACCGCGTCACCCTCGTCCCGCCCGGCTGGCGGGGGATCACCCAGGCCGGGATCCGGCTTGCCGTGCGCAGCCTTCCCGCCCACCGGGCCTTCTACGCCGGGGCTCTGGGCCTGGCCGAGGAGGCCTGGGAGGGCGGCGCCGCCTTCCGCGCCGGCGAGACCCTGCTGATCCTCGAGGAATCCCCCGACGCCCCGTCCGACGCGACCATGCCGGGCACAGGCTGGCGCTACATCACCTTCCAGGTCTTCCGGGTCGACGCCGAGCACGCCCGGGTGCTGGCCGCCGGCGGCCGCGAAGCCATGCCTCCCACCACCCTCGGGACCACGGCGCGCATCTCCATGGTCCGCGACCCGGACGGCAACTGGATCGAACTGTCCCAGCGGGCTTCCATCGTCGGAACGCTGGAGGTCGGATAGGACGGGTCCGGGGCGAGGGCGCGCCGCCGGATCGCCTAGCCGTTGAAGCCGCGGATCGCCGCGATCACCCGGTCCTGAACGTCGGGCTCCAGGTAGGGGTGCATGGGCAGGCTCAGCACCTGGCCGCAGAGGGTCTCCGTTACGGGCAGTCCGCCGGGGGCGGGATAACCGGCGTAGGGGCTCTGACGGTGAAGGGGCAGGGGGTAGTAGACCGCCGTGGGCACTTCGGCGGCCTTCAGATGGGCGGCAAGGCCGTCGCGGTCGGCGCACTTCACGGTGTACTGGGCCCAGGTGCTGCGGCCGCCGGGGATGACCACGGGGGTCTCCACCACGCCGGCCAGGCCCTCGGCATAGCGGTCCGCCACCCGGTTCCGGACCTCGATCTCGTCGGCGAAGATGGTCAGCTTCTGCAAGAGGACGGCCGCCTGGAGGGTGTCCATCCGGGCGTTCATGCCGACCCGCATGTTCAGGTACTTCGGGTCATGGTCGAAGGTCCGGCCCTCGATGTCGGACCTCACCGCCTGGCCGTGGACCCGCAGGCTGACCAGCAGGTCGTGCAGCCGGGCGTCTTTGGTCAGGACGGCGCCGCCGTCGCCATAGGCGCCAAGGGGCTTGGCCGGGAAGAAGGAGGTGGTGGCGACGTCCGCCCAATGGATGGGGTGATGGCCGTCCAGGGTGCAGCCGAAGCCCTGGGCGGAGTCGGCGATCAGCTTCAGGCCATGCCGCCGGGCGATGTCCGCCAGGGCCCGATAGTCCGCCGGCTGGCCGAACAGGCAGACGGCCATGACGGCGCGGGGGGTCAGAACGCCCGCGGCCTTCACCGCGACGATCGCGGCCTCGAGCCGCTCCGGGTCCAGGGTGAAGGTGTCGGGGCGGACGTCCACGAAGACCGGCGAGGCGCCGACCAGGGGCATGACCTCGGCGGTCGCCGCGAAGGTGAAGGACGGACAGAAGACGGCGTCCCCCGGGCCGATCCCCCATGCCATGAGGGGACGCTGAAGCGCCTCCGTGCCCGATCCGCAGGTCAGGACGAAGGGCGCCTCGCCGAAGGCGCCCAAGGCCGATTCCAGCTCGGCGATCTCCGGGCCCATGATCCAGGCGCCGGAGCGCACGACCTTCAGGATGGCGTCCTCGAGGGGCTGACCCAGACGCAGTCTCTGGGCCTGGAGGTCGATGAAGGGAATCGGCATGACGCACCCCGTGCGGGATTAGAGGCGGGCGCTTCTTAGGGGCGCCCGCCGCCAATCGCCAGACACGCTTGTTTTCGCATCGTTTCGCTTCACGGTCGGCGGACCGCCTCAGACTTGCCCGCAGCGTCCATCCCGGCAGAGCGCCTCCTCCAAGTGGACGCGCGGGACCTGTGGCTCAGTCCTGCCAGCGAAAGACGCCCCTGCTGGAGCGCCTCAAGGAATCGGCAGCGTTCCCCCGCCGGCTGAGGAAGCTTGTGACAAGATGTCCGCCGCGTCGTTCAAACCAGGCATGAGGACTTCGCTCTGCCGCTCCGGCCGATGCGCGAAATGCGCCCGGGCCTGCCGGCAAAGCTCCACGGTGGCTCGGCTCTTTGGGCGGCAGCTGCCCGGAGCAGGGCCCGCCGCTGGCCGCGCGGTAGTCGATGGAAGGACGCCTGAGCCAAGCTTGACCGATAGGCCTTCCCTCGTAACTTACCAGCCGCAGACATGGCGGAGAGAACGATGACGAGCAGCGCTATGCAAATTCGGGGACTGGACCCTGAGGAAACGGTTCGGTTTGCGCCCTGCATCCCCGGACTCATCCGGGAGACCAGTCCTGTCAGCTATGACTATTCATTTGGGACGGACGGCCTCCTTGAGACCCTCGTCTCCGTTTCCTGGGCGACCGCCGACACCCTGTTCTCCGCAGCCTGCGCCACGGCTGCTGTGGCCGACGGAGAGTTGCTGGGCGTCGAGCTCGGGTTCGAAGGATCGAACTTTCGCACCTTCCAGGCCAACCTTGCGCCACTAGCGCTGGACCTGGTCGCCCGCGGCTCAGTCACATACGACCAACTGGTCGCGCTTGCCCAGCGGGCTGCCAAAGTGAGTTACCTCAACGCTTACATCCCCGATCACGTCTACTATCTCCATGCCGTGTCGGCATTTCCCCAGTATCGCGGCAGGGGCATTGGAAAGGCCCTGCTGGCCGCTGCGATCGCCCGGGCAAGGGCCGCCGGATATCGCGAACTGCAGCTCGACGTGCTCGCCGACAACCCGGCGGTCGGGTTCTACCAGGCGAACGGCCTGTCGATCGTGGTGGAAACACGATCGCTGGAGCTCACGCGCGACCATGGCTTTCCTTCCGAATACCGAATGGCTGTGACCCTCTGAGCTGGGCCGCTCCGTCTCAGATCTGCTTGGCGCGGCCTTCCCAGTAGGGGCCCCGGACCGTGTTGCGCTGGATCTTTCCGGCCGCCGAGCGGGGCAGGTCGGTGACGAAGTCGAGGCTGCGAGGGACCTTGAACGAGGGCAGGCTGCGCCGGCCGAAGTCGAGGATCTCCTGCGCAAGGGCGTCGGAGGGCGTGTAGCCGGGCTTCAGCAGGATCACGGCCTTCACCTGCTCGCCCCACTCGTCATGCGGGATCCCGACGGTCGCGGAGTCAGCGACGGCCTCATGCTTGATCAGCTCGTTGTCCACTTCCTGCGGATAGATGTTCACGCCGCCGGAGATGATGGTCTCGGCGCTGCGGCCGGTGAGGAAGAGGTAGTCGTCTTCGTCGAAGTAGCCGACGTCGCCCATGGTGAAGAAGCCGTCCACCCGGCTGGCGTTGGTCTTGGCCTCGTCCTTGTAGTAGGTGAAGCCCCCTCCGGGAGGCAGCTGGTGGTAGATGGTCCCGGCCTGGCCGTTGGACAGGTCCTTGCCGTTCTCGTCGAGGATCCGGACCTGGAGCAGGGTGGGCCGCTTGCCCACGCTGCCGGGCTTCTTCAGCCATTCATGCGAGTCGATGGTGAAGCCCGCGCCACCCTCCGAGCCGGCGTAGTACTCGGACAGGATGGGGCCGAACCACTCGATCATCGCGTGCTTGACCTCGGGCGGGCAAGGCGCGGCGCCGTGAACGATGTACTTCACATGGTCGACCGGACAGCGGGACTTGATCTCGGCGCGCAGGGCCAGGAGCCGCTGGAACATGATCGGCACCAGGTGCAGGTGCGTCACCCTCAGGTCATGGATCGTCTTCAGGACGTGCTCGGAATCCCACTTGTCGATGAAGACCAGCGGCGCGCCGGCGCCCATGGCCGCGCGGACATCAAAGGCCAGGGGCGCGGCGTGGTAGGCCGGGCCGGCGCACATCTGAACCGAGTTGTCTGTGTCATAGCCACGCATCAGATACAGGGCCGGCGGGGTCGTCACGGGAACAGGCCGGTGAACCCCCTTGGGGCGTCCCGTCGTGCCGGAGGTGTATATCATGGCGTTGCCAAGGACGGGGGCGTCGATGTCGTCGCCGTCGAACGCGTCCAGGGCGGACTGGTAGTCCTCGAAGCCTCCGATGGCGCCTGCGACGGCCAGCTTCACCGCGAGATCAGGGCACTCTGCTGAGGCCGGACCCACTGCGGCGACACGAGCGTCGGCCACCAGCGCCTTCGCCTCGCAGTCCCGGATGATGTAGGCGATTTCGTCGGCGGACAGGTGCCAGTTGACCGGCGTGATCCGGATCCCGGTCCGCAGTGTGGCGGCAAGGACCTCCACGAATTCGACGCGGTTGGAGCAGACCAGGGCCAGCGAGTCGCCGGCCTTCAGGCCCCGGACGCGCAGCAGTCGGGCCAGCTTGTTGGCGTTGGCGTTGACCTTGGCGAAGGTGTGCTGCGCTCCGTCGGGATCATGGACGGCGACCTTGTCCGGATGGCGCGCGGCCCAGCAGGCCGTGGTCATCCCGACCTGGCCAGCGGCCTCAAGGCGCGCCATGAACTCCGGGTCCAGCAAATCATTCATTCAAATTCCTCCCAGGAGCCCAGCATTCTGGGGCCAGCGCTCCAAACTCAAATCGCTATATCTCCTGCGCCGATCAGGCGGCGGGGCCGGTATTGACCCCGGTCCGGGCGCATCCGGCCGGCGACGTACACAATAGCCACCCGCCACCGACACCGACAACCGGCGCCCGCACGCCGCCCGGGCGTCAGGACACCCGCGGGGCCGTCCGGCTCCAGGCCAGGGCGCCTGCGGCCGAGGCCGTCGCCGAGGCGAAGGTTCCCCAGGCGATGTCGATGACGCTCACATGCACCGGCCAGACCGCCAGGGTCGCCTGATTGGTGAGGTCGTAGGTGGCGTAGGCGAAGGCGCCCAGGCCGGCGCCCCTCAGCGCGGCGGCTTTTGGACCGCCACCGGCCAGGACCGTGGGACGGACCGCCAGCAGGACCAAGCCTGTCACGTACATCAGGTAGAAGGCGAGCGCCGCATCCAGCCTCAGGCCGGGCGCCAGCAACGGCCCCAGTGCAGGCTTGTAGAGGCGCTCGAACATCTGCGTCAGCCAAAGCGCATCCAGGATCCCGAACGCACCGCCGACACCCATCCAGGTCAGAACCCATCTCATGGCGAAACCTCCAGAAATTGAGAGACACAGGCTGCACCAGACCGGAAGCAACGACCAGTCCCTTCTTGCTCGCCCGCCCCTTGCATCCATCCGGCCTCTGAGGTCAAAGGTGCCGCCGGAATCTGCTCTCCGGCCATCTGGAGCCCCCCCTTGCCTGACGTCGCGCCCGACGCACCCCCCGCCCGCCGCATTGTCGTGATCGGCGCCGGCGCCGCCGGCCTTTCCGCCGCCTGGCGCCTTGGCGAGGTCGCCCAGGTTACTGTTCTGGAGGCCGACGACCGGCTGGGCGGGCACGCCAACACCCTTGACGCCCCCGGCGCGGGCGGCGCGACGCCGGTGGACACCGGCTTCATCGTCTACAACGAGGACAACTACCCGAACTTCACCGCCCTCCTCGACCATCTCGGCGTGGCCAGCCAGCCGGCGGACATGGGGCTTTCGGTCTCCCTCGACGAGGGCGGCCTGGAGTATTCGTCCAACGCCCTGCTGGCGCAGAAGCGGAACCTCCTGCGCCCGCGCTTCTGGCGGATGATCGCCGACATCCTGAGGTTCTACCGGCGCGCGCCCGGCGACCTCAGGCGGCTGGAGGGGTCGGGGACTTCGCTGGACGCCTACCTGCAGGCCGGGCGGTACGGCGCCGCCTTCCGGGACGACCACCTGCTGCCCATGGTGGCGGCCATATGGTCCACGCCCCTCGACCGCATCGGGGACTATCCCGTCGCCTCCCTGATCCGCTTCTTCCTGAACCATGGGATGATGACCGTGACCGGGCGCGGGCTCTGGCGGACGGTGACCGGGGGGAGCCGTTCCTATGTCCGCCGACTGGTCGCCGCCACGCGCGCCGACTTCCGAACCGGGGTCAGGGTCGCGGGCGTGTCCCGCACCGAGGCCGGGGTCAGGGTCCGGCTGGCCGGCGGCGCGACGATGGACTTCGACCAGGCGGTCCTGGCCGTCCATGGCGACACGGCCCTTTCCCTTCTCGAGGACCCGACCCCCGAGGAAACCGCCCTGCTGGGCGCGTTCCGCTACGCCCGCAACCGGGTGATGCTGCACCGCGACCCGGCCCTCATGCCGAATCGGCGCGCCGCCTGGACGGCCTGGAACCACATCGGCTTCAGCGACCGCCCCGGCGAGGGGCCGGTGACCTACTGGATGACCTACCTGCAGAGCCTGAAGGGCGCGGGCGACCTTTTCGTCACCCTCAATCCGCCGGACGGGTTCCAGCCGCGGGACCTGGTGGCCGAGATCCCCTACGAGCATCCGCTCTATGACGGCGCAGCCATCGAGGCCCAGACCCGGCTCTGGTCACTGCAGGGGGTGCGGCGGACCTGGTTCTGCGGATCCTACTTCGGGCACGGCTTCCATGAGGACGCCCTGCAATCGGGTCTCGCCGTCGCAGAGGACATGGGCGCGCCGCGCCGGCCCTGGAGCGTGCCGGACGAGTCCGGGCGGATCCACCTGCCCGCGCCGGCGGCCGGGGCCTAGGGACCGTGACCGCCTCGGGCATCTACGCCGGGGTCGTCAGCCACGTCCGCCTGCGGCCGCGGCCCCACCGGCTGCGCTACCGGATTTTCATGCTGTTGCTCGACCTGGACGAGCTGGACGGCCTCGACGCGCGGCTGAAGCGCTTCGCCGTGGGCCGGTTCGCCCTGACCGGGTTTTCGCCGAAGGACCATCTGGACCACTCCGGCCGCGACCTGCGCGGCCAGGTGGAGGCCATCCTGGAGGCGGCCGGCCTTGAAGGCGGCGGCCCGGTGCGGCTGCTGGCCATGCCGCGGATCCTGGGCGGAACCTTCAATCCCCTGACGGTCTGGTTCCTCCATCGCCGGGACGGGTCCCTGTCGGCCGTGCTCTATGAAGTCCGAAACACCTTCGGCGAGAGCCACAGCTATCTCATTCCCGCCGCCCCAACGAATGGCGAAGTTCTTTCCCAGGCGATCGACAAGGGCTTCTACGTCTCGCCCTTCATGGACATGGACCTGTCCTACGCCTTCCGGATCCGGCCGCCCGGCGACCGGGTGGCGGTCTCGATCGACGTCTCCGACGCCGAAGGGCCAGTGCTGACGGCCGCCTTCGCCGGCGAGCGCCGAGAGATGACGGATGCGAACCTGCTCGCCGCCTGGCTCGGGCGGCCCATGACCAGCCTCGGCGTCCTGGCGGCCATCCACTGGGAGGCCCTCTGGATGTGGCTCAAGGGCGAACCGATCCGACAGCGACCCCCGCCGCCGGCGGCGCCGGTGACCCTGGCGCCCGCCGCCGTCCGTGAGTTCCCCGGCCCGCATTGATTCCCTGCCGGCGCCCCCCACCTTTTGTCTTCGTCCGGAGGCGACATTGGCTGAGCTGATTCTGACGATCATCGCCACCGGCGGTCTCCTGGGCGTGGCCGCCCTGATGTTCGCAGAGAACCTGTTTCCCCCCATTCCGTCCGAGGTGATCCTGCCCTTGGCGGGCTACGCCGCCGCCAAGGGCGACCTGCCCCTGGCTGGCGTCATCCTCGCCGCCACTCTGGGCGCCGTGGCGGGGGCCGCATTCTGGAAAGGTGTCGGCCGGCGGATCCCTGAGGCAGGGCTCAGGCGGTGGATCGACAGGCACGGACGTTGGCTCGCTCTGGAGGTCCGGGACCTCGACCGCGCGCAGGCCTTCTTCCGACGCTGGGGCGGGCCTGCGGTCTTCCTGGGCCGGCTGGCGCCGGGGATTCGGACCCTGATCTCCCTGCCGGCTGGCGTCCTGCGCATGCCCTGGGGCGTCTTTCTGGCCTGGACCACTGCCGGAACCTTCCTCTGGACCCTGGCGCTGACCCTGGCGGGGGTCTTTCTGGCCTCCCGCCACGATCAGGTGGCCGCCTGGCTGGACCCGGTGACCGAGATCCTGCTCGGCCTCTTGCTGGGGGCCTACCTCTGGCGCATCTGGCGTCGCGGCCGTCGTAGTCCGGCCGCCTGACTCGGGCTTGCCAGCCCCGGGCCAAGGCCCGAGACTTGGCCGTATGCTGAACCCTCTCCGCCTGCCCCCGCTCCTGCTCGCCGCCCTCCTGGCGGCGTCCCCGGCCGCTTCCGCTGACCGCACCGATCCGGCGCGCCTTTCGGACATCACCCGGGAGCTGGCCTCTGACGCCTACGGCGGCCGCGCACCCGGAACGCCCGGAGAGGCCCTGACAGTGGCCTACCTGGAGCGCGCCTTTCGCGACCTGGGCCTGGAGCCCGGGGGCGAGGCGGGAACCTTCTTCCAGTCCGTCCCGATGATCCGGACCCAACTGGGAGCCGATGGCCGATACGCGGTCACAGGGCCGAAGGGCGAAACCGTGCTGGCGCCGGCTCGGGACATCTCGCTGATCTCGCTCCTTCCCGTGGACCGCGTGATGATCGAGTCCGCCCCGATGGTGTTTGTCGGGTATGGCGTGAACGCCCCGGAACGCGGTTGGGACGACTTCAAAGGTGTCGACCTGAAGGGAAAGGTCGCCGTCTTTCTGATCAACGACCCAGACTTTGAGGCGGCCGCCGCCGATCCCGTCGCCGGCCGATTCGGCGGCCGGGCGGCCACCTACTACGCCCGCTGGACCTACAAGTTCGAGGAGGCGGTGCGGCGCGGCGCCGTGGCCGCCTTGATCGTCCACCAGACCGAGGGCGCCGGCTATGGGTGGTCGACTGTCCTGGCCTCGGGGGGCGAGGGTTATGACCTTGCGCGAGCAAAGCCATCGGCTGAGCGCCTGCCCCTGCAGGGATGGCTCACGGCCGAGGCGTCGACCCGGTTGTTCGCCGCCGCCGGTCTCGACCTGGAGGCCCTGCGCCGCCAGGCCCGCTCGTCAGACTTCCGGCCCGTGGTGATGAAGGACCTGGCCTTCTCGGCCTCTGTCGCGGTGAGCTTCAGCCGGTTCGAGAGTCGCAATGTGATCGCCCGGCTCCCGGGCCGGAAGCGACCGGACGAGAGCATCATGATCGCCGCCCACTGGGACGCCTATGGCGAGGGACCGGCCGACGCCCAGGGGCGGCGCATTCGGCCTGGCGCGGTCGACGACGCCCTGGGCGTGGCCGGTGTGTTGGAGGCGGCGCGGCTGTTAAAGGCCGGGCGGCGACCCGAACGGTCGGTCCTGTTCGCACTCTGGACCGCAGAGGAGCGCGGCCTGCTGGGCTCGGAGTTCTACGGCGCCCGCCCGACCACCCCCCTGGAAATGATGGCGGCCAACCTGACACTGGATGTCCTGCAGACAGCAGGACCGTCGCGCGATGTCGTGCTTGTCGGCGCCGGACAGTCCGAACTGGATGACTTCCTAACCGAAGCCGCCCGCCTCCAGAAGCGGACCGTCACTCCCGACGCGAAGCCCGAGCGGGCGCTGTTCTTCCGGGCCGACCACTTCAGTCTCGCCCGGCGCGGCGTGCCCGCGCTCCTGCTGATGGGGCTAGGCGGCGGCGCCGACCTCGTGCAGGGCGGCCGCGCTGCGGGGGACGCCTGGGTCACCCGGTACACCGACGATTGTTACCATAAGACCTGCGACGCCTGGAGCGCGGACTGGGACCTGCGCGGCGCGGCGGAGGATGTCGACCTGGTGGTCGAGATGACCCGGCGTCTCGCACGCGGCGGCGTCTGGCCCGACTGGCGGCCTGGCTCGGAATTCACCCGGATTCGTGAGGAGAGTGCGGCCTCGCGCAGGCCCTGAGCCCCGGTGACCGACTCCGGTCGCGACCGGACGTTGCGGAAGGCCTCCATCAGGGCCATCTTGCGATCTCAGCCGCGCGCGCGCGGCGTCCGGACCGGAGCTTCCGACGTGACCTTCTCCCGAAAGACCCTTTCGCGCCTCCTGCTCGTGGCGGTCGCGCCCCTCGTCCTCGCCGCCTGCGGCGTCAACGCCATCCCGACCAAGGAAGAGGCGGCCAAGGCCCAGTGGGCCGAAGTGCAGAACCAGTACCAGCGCCGGGCGGACCTGATCCCCAACCTGGTCGAGACGGTGAAGGGCTTCGCCGCCCAGGAGCGGAACGTCCTGACTGAAGTGACCGAGGCGCGGGCTTCCGCCACCCAGGTCAAAGTGGATGCGTCGACACTCACCAATCCGGCCGCGTTCCAGCAGTACGCCGCCGCGCAGGACAAGCTATCCGGCGTCCTCGGACGCCTCATGATGATCCAGGAGCGTTATCCGGAGCTGAAGTCCGACCAGAACTTCCTGGCGCTTCAGTCCCAGCTTGAGGGAACCGAGAACCGGATCGCCATTGCCCGCCGCGACTACAACGAGGCGGTCCGCAGCTACAACCTTGAGTTCAAGACCTTCCCGAACTCCTTCTGGACCGTTGTCCACCGGGGTTCCAAGCCGATGGAGCTGTTCGCCGCCTCGGAGGGCGCCCAGTCGGCGCCGACGGTCAGCTTCAGCCCCGCCGCGCCGGCGCCGCCCTCCGCCGCCCCCACGCCTGCGCCCGCGCCTTCCCCGGCCCAATGACCGGTCGGCCGGGCGTCGCCAGCACCTGGATCGGGATGGCGCTGGCCCTGCTGATCCCGGCTCTAGCCCTCGCGGCGCCGACCTTCCCGGCCCTGACGGGACGGGTGGTGGACAAGGCGGATCTGCTGTCGCCTGAGGCGGAGCAGACCCTCGAGGGCCGACTGAAGGCCCTGGAGGACTCCACGGGTCGGCAGATGGTGGTGGTCACCATTCCGGACCTGCAGGG
>JBJTFE010000384.1:0-2716 GCA_046093265.1 Phenylobacterium sp.
CTCCAGGACCGAGGCGACCTCGCCCGCCAGGGCGGCGTAGCGCTCGGCCTTGTCCTGCGGGAGTTCTACGGAGTTGAAGGCCTCGGCCAGGGGGGCTCTATAGCAGCGCCGGACGGCCGGCGGCGAGGCGCAGCATGATCACCCTGGATTTCGGAGGCGGCCTGCTGCTGGGCCTCGCCTCCAGCCTGCACTGCGCGGGCATGTGCGGGGGGAGCGCCGCCTCCATCGCCCTGGCGGCGGCGCCTGGGGCCTCGACGGGCGGGCGGCTCATCGCCCTCCTCCAGGCCCAGGCGGGCAAGGCGGCGGGCTACATGACGGCCGGGGCGGCCCTGGGCTGGGCGGGCGCCGGCCTCTACGGCGCCCTCGACATGACCGAGGCCTTCGGCATCCTGCAGAAGGTCAGCGCCGCCGTCCTCATCTGGACGGCCCTGGGGTTGATGGGCCTCGTCCCCTCCCCCGCCATTCTCGGCCGTCTATTCCAGCCGCTGTCGCGCTGGATGCTGAGCGCCCGGCGCTCGGCCCGGGGACTGGCCGCCGCCGCGGCGGGCCTGGCCTGGGGGCTGATCCCCTGCGGCATGGTCTACGCCGCCCTCCTCTACGCCCTGCTGGCGGGTGCGCCGGAGCGGGGCGCCCTGGTCATGGCCGGCTTCGCCCTGGGCGTCCTGCCTTCGGTGACGGCGACGGCGCTTGGCGCCTCGAGCCTTGTCCGGGCGGGCGCAAGACCGGCCCTGAGGCTCGCGGCCGGCGGCGCCCTCATCGCCTTCGCCCTCGCCACCCTCGTCTGGCCCGCCGGCGCAGCGCCGGGCCTTTGCCTGCCGCCGGCCTGAGGTCGCCCCCGGCTCCCCGGCCCAGGGTGTCCGAGCACCGTTGACCCCCTCACCGACCTTCGGTCGGAGCTCCCCCTTGGGGGAGCAATTAAGTGATTGTAATTCCTCCACCTCTTGAGGGGGAGGTGGACCGCGCAGCGGGCCGGAGGGGGTCAGCGGAATCTCCGCAGCCCCCTGCACTCCGGGTCGGCCCTTATTGAACGGCCGGCGACTTGGTGGAATGGTCCGGCCGGGTCCGCCGCCGGGCCTGAGGACTCATTCAGGAAGCTCCCCGTGATCGCCCAGGACATCGCCCAGACCCTTGTCGACCCCCGCGCCTACGCCGACGGCAAGCGCATCGACGACGCCTTCGCCTATCTCCGGCGCGAGGCCCCCCTGGAGCAGGCCCAGCCGGAAGGCTTCGACCCCTTCTGGGTGGTGACCCGCCACGCCGACATCCTGGAGGTCGAGCGGCAGAACGAGCTGTTCCACAACGGCGACCGCTCGTCGGTCGTGACCACCATCGAGGCCGACCGCAAGGTGCGCGAGATGATGGGCGGCAGCCCCCATCTCGTCCGCTCCCTGGTCCAGATGGACAACCCCGACCACATGGCCTACCGGCGCCTGACCCAGGGCTGGTTCATGCCGCAGAACCTGCGCAAGCTGGAGGACCGGATCCGCGAGATCGCCCGGGGCTTCATCGACCGCATGGCGGCGCAGGGCGGCCGCTGCGACTTCGCCCGGGACGTGGCCTTCCTCTATCCCCTGCACGTCATCATGGAGGTGATCGGCGTGCCGGAGTCCGACGAGCCGCGCATGCTCAAGCTGACCCAGGAGCTGTTCGGCAGCGCCGACCCGGACGTCAACCGGACCGGCGAGGAGATCAGCCGGAACGCCGACGGCGTCGACACCATCCAGTCCGTCGTCATGGACTTCATGATGTACTTCAACGCCATCACCGAGGACCGCCGGGCCAAGCCGCGCGACGACCTGGCCAGCGTGATCGCCAATGGCCAGGTGAACGGCGCCCCCCTCGGCCACCTGGAGGCCATGAGCTACTACATCATCGCCGCCACCGCCGGGCATGACACCACCTCCTCCACCACCGCCGGCGCCCTGTGGGCCCTGGCCGAGAACCCGGACCAGTTCACGAAGGTGAAGGCCGACCCCTCGCTGATCCCGGGCCTGGTGGAGGAATCCATCCGCTGGGTGACGCCGGTGAAGCACTTCATGCGCACCGCCACCGCCGACGCCGAGCTGGCGGGGAAGAAGATCGCCCAGGGCGACTGGATGATGCTCTGCTACCCCTCCGGCAACCGCGACGAGGCCCAGTTCGCCGACCCCTTCCGCTTCGACATCACCCGCAGCCCCAACAAGCACGTGGCCTTTGGCTACGGCGCCCATGTCTGCCTGGGCCAGCACCTGGGCCGGATGGAGATGCGCATCCTCTGGGAGGAGCTCCTGCCCCGCCTGGAAGCCGTGGAGCTGGACGGCGCGCCCCGCAACATGGTCGCCAACTTCGTCTGCGGCCCCAAGTCGGTGCCGATCCGCTTCAAGATGCGCTGAGCCGGGGGCCCACCCATGGCCGAGGCCTTCAAGACCTGGCAGTGCCGCACCTGCGGCTACATCTACGAGGAAGAGTTCGGCGACCCGCCGGAGGGCCTGGCCCCCGGCGCCCGCTGGGCCGACATCCCCGCCGACTGGATCTGCCCCCTCTGCGGCACGCCCAAGTCGGACTTCGACATGATCGAGCTCTGAATGCTGAAGATGAAGCCCGCCTGCGAGCGGTGCGCCGCCGCCCTGCCCGCCGACCGCCCCGGCGCCTTCATCTGCTCCTTCGAGTGCACCTTCTGCGCGGCCTGCGCCGGGGGCCAGGCCCTCCGGCGGGTCGCCGAACTCTTCCTCGTAGA
>JBJTFE010000385.1:0-3997 GCA_046093265.1 Phenylobacterium sp.
GGGTGCTCCTCAAGCCAGACTCCACCCACGCCGTCGGCCAGCTCAACCCCGAGGGCTACGCCAAGTACGGCCTGATCGCCTCACTTGTCATGCTTGTCGCCATCCTGGTCTCCGCAGCGGGCACGCACCGCCACATCCCCAACCTGCGCGCGCCGCCGGAGAAGCGGAAGAAGACCCTTGGCCAGACCCTCGCCGAGGTGCGCGAGACCCTCAACAACCGCTCCTTCCTCTTCCTGCTGGCCTCCAGCATCGCCACCGCCCTGGCAGGGGGCCTCGTCGCCTCCATGAACGGCTATTTCAACACCTTCTTCTGGGGGTTCACTGCGGCCCAGATCTCGGTGATCACCCTGGGGGTCTTCGTCTCCGCCTTCGTCGCCCTGCCGACCGCGCCCCTCTTGTCGCGGCGGTTCGGCAAGAAGCACACCGCCATGCTGCTGGCGGTCCTGTCTCTGGTGATCGGGATCGGACCGGTCCTCCTTCGCCTTGCGGGCCTGTTCCCGGCCAACGGGAGCCCGCAGCTCTTCGGAATCCTCTTCACGACCTCCATCGTCGGCGTGACCTGCGGCATCATCGCCTCGACCATGGCCTCGTCCATGATCGCGGACGTGGTGGAAGAGTCCGAACTCAAGACCGGCCGCCGGTCAGAGGGGCTGTTCTTCGCCGCCTCGGCCTTTGTCGGAAAGTCGGTGTCCGGCTTCGGCATCCTGGCCGCGGCCCTGCTGATCGACGCCATCGGCCTGAAGCCGGGCGTGGCCCCGGCGGACATGCCCCCCGAGGTGATCCACCGCATGGGCGCGGTCTACGCACCTGTCATCATCGGCCTCTACATGACCGGCTTCGCCCTCCTGTCCGGCTACCGGATCAGCCGGGAATCGCACGCCGCCACCCTGCGCGCCCTGGCCGCCGACGCCGAGGAGGCCGCGCATCCGTTCCCCGTATCGCAAGACCGGGGATGAGCCCGCCCGCACCCCGAAAAACGATTGGCGAATGAAAACCGCCTGACATACTGACAATTCAGATTTGCCCCGCCAGCGGCGGCGGATGCGATGACCGGCCAGACAGAGAGGACAGAAAGCATGAACACGATCACCCCGGCCAAGGCCGCCTTCGGGTTCGACCCCAAGGACGACCTGAACGACCTGCGGATGAGCGAGAAGGCGACCCCGCTCTACGAGCACGTCAAGCGCTTCGTCCACGAGACCGTCGCGCCGATGTCGGAGAAATTCCACAAGCTGGGTGAGGGCCGGGCCGACCGCTGGAGCTATGTCCCCGGCCAGCTGGAGCTGCTGGAGGAAGCCAAGAACCAGGCGAAGAAGGAAGGTCTCTGGAACTTCTTCCTGCCCGACGCCGAGACCGGCGAGGGCCTGTCCAACCTCGACTACGCCTACATCGCCGTGGAGCTGGGCAAGGTCCCGCTCGCCTCGGAGGTGATGAACTGCTCGGCCCCGGACACCGGCAACATGGAGGTGCTGGAGCGCGTCGGCACGCCCGAGCAGAAGGAGCGCTGGCTGAAGCCCCTACTGAACGGCGAGATCCGCTCGGCTTTCGCCATGACCGAGCCGGACCGCGCCTCGTCGGACGCCAAGAACGTCGGCATGAGCGCCGTGCTCGAGAACGGCGAGTGGGTCATCAACGGCGAGAAGTACTACATCTCCGGCGCCGGCGACCCGCGCTGCAAGATCATGATCACCATGGTCAAGACCAACCCGGACGCGCCCCCCAGCCGCCAGCAGTCGCAGATCCTGGTGCCCATCGACACCCCCGGGGTGGAGATCCTCGGCCCGATGCACGTCTTCGGCGAGGATGACGCCCCGCATGGCCACATGCACATCCGCTTCACCAACGTGCGGGTGCCGGAATCCAACATGCTGCTGGGCGAGGGCCGCGGCTTCGAGATCAGCCAGATGCGCCTCGGGCCGGGCCGGATCCACCACTGCATGCGCTCGATCGGCCAGGCTGAGCGGGCCTTGGACCTGATGGTCCGCCGGGGCCTCTCGCGCGAGGCCTTCGGCCGCAAGATCGCCTGGCTCGGCGGCAACGTCGAGATTATCTCCCGCGCCCGGATCGACATCGAAGCCATGCGCCTGATGGTCCTGAAGGCCGCCAAGGCGATGGACGTGCTCGGCAACCGCGAGGCCCGGGTGTGGGTGCACATGGTCAAGGCCATGGTGCCCGAGCGGGTCTGCCAGATCATCGACCAGGCCATCCAGATGCATGGCGCCACCGGCGTGTCGCAGTGGACCCCCCTGTCGCGGATGTACACCGGCCAGCGCACCCTGCGCATCGCGGACGGTCCGGACGAGGTCCATCACCTGGTGGTCGGCCGCCACGAGATCCGCCAGTACGAGGGCGGCGGCGAGGACCAGACCTCGGGCGTCGTCTGGCGGAACTGACGGACGCGCGGACGGCGGCCCTGCGGGTCGCCGTCCCCTTCCACCGGAGGCGAAGATGTCGGAAGGCGAGGCCGAGATCACCGAGGTGCGCGCCGCGCACCGCTTCGACGAGGCCCGGCTGGAGGCCTGGCTCGACGGCCGGCTGGAGGGCTTTCGCCCGCCCCTGACCGTCCGCCAGTTCGAGGGCGGGCATTCGAACCCCACCTTCCTGATCGCCTCGTCGGACCGCCGCTGGGCGGTCCGCAAGAAACCGCCTGGCGACCTCTTACCCTCGGCGCACCAGGTCGGGCGCGAATACACGGTGCTCAAGGCCCTCGGCGGCTCCGGCGTGCCGGTGCCCACCGTCCGCCTGCACTGTGAGGATATCTCGGTCATCGGCTCCGAGTTCTTCGTCATGGACTGGGTGAACGGGCGGATCTTCCTCGACCCCTCCCTGCCCGGCATGACCCCGGCCGAGCGCCGCGCCGTCTTCACCGACTACCTGAAAGTGCTGGCCCGGCTGCACGCCATCGATCCCGCCGCCGTCGGCCTCGCCGACTACGGCCGGCCAGGCAACTACTACGAGCGCCAGATCAGCCGCTGGGTGCGCCAGTACAAGGCCGCCCAGACCGACGACCACGCCGACATGGAACGGCTGATGGAATGGCTGCCCGCCCACATGCCGGCGGAGAGCGAGACCCGGATCGTCCACGGCGACTTCTCGATCCGCAACTGCATGCTGCACCCCACCGAGCCGAAGCTCGAGGCGGTGCTGGACTGGGAGCTGTCGACCCTGGGCGACCCCTATTCCGACGTCGCCTACACCACCCTCTTCATGATGGGCGAGACGACCCAGAAGACGATCACCGACCTGGGCATCCCCTCCCAGGCCGAGATGTTCGAGATCTACGCCGAGGCCTCGGGGCGCCCGCCCCTGAAGGACTGGAGCTTCCACCTGGCCTTCACCCTGTTCCGCATCGCGGCCATCAACCCGGGCGTCTACAAGCGCGGCCTGGACGGCAACGCCTCGTCCGACCGGTTTGTCGAGGCCTATCCCTCGATCCAGCGCTATGCCGCCCAGGCCTGGTCCATCGCCAACGGAGGCCCTGCGGTTGTCTGACGGCCTGCTCGAGCGCCGCAACCGGGCCTTCGGCGCCGGGGCCGCCCTGTTCTACGAGAACCCCCTGCATATCGTCCGCGGCGAGGGCGCCTGGCTCTACGACGCCGGGGGCCGGCGATATGTCGACATGTACAACAACGTCCCCTGCGTGGGCCACGGCAACCCCCGGGTGGCCGAGGCCATCGGCCGCCAGCAGGCGACCCTGAACGTCCACTCCCGCTACCTGCACGAGGACATCATCCGCCTGGCCGAGCGGGTGGTGGGCCTGCACGACGGCTTCGCCGAGAGCGTGATCTTTTCCTGCTCGGGCACAGAGGCCAACGAGATCGCCCTGCGCATGGCCCGAATGGCCACCGGCCGGCGGGGGATCGTCTGCACGGACGCCACCTACCACGGCAACTCGGAACTGGTGGGGGCCATGAGCGGCCTGCCCGCCGGGTCGGACCGGGCCCGGGGCTTCCGCAGCTTTCCCTTCCCCCAGACCTTCCGCCCGCCGGAGCCCGGC
>JBJTFE010000386.1:0-2864 GCA_046093265.1 Phenylobacterium sp.
GATTCCGGGGCTCTTCATGTCGATCAGCAGGAAGGAGATGCCGGCCTGCGGCTTGGCGGCCGGATCGGTGCGGACCAGGAAGAAGCCCCAGTCAGCGTGCTGGCCCAGGGTGGTCCAGGTCTTCTGGCCGTTGACGATGTAGTATTCCTTGCCGTCGTCGCCGGTCACGCGCTCGGCGCGGGTCTTGAGGCTGGCGAGGTCGGAGCCCGAACCCGGCTCGGAATAGCCCTGGCACCACCAGACCTGACCGTCGCGGATGCCGGGCAGGAACTTCTGCTTCTGCTCATCCGTGCCGAAGGTGTAGAGCACCGGCGCCAGCATGGAGACGCCGAAAGGCAGGATGCCGATCGTGTCGGCCCGGGCCTGCTCTTCGGACCAGATGTACTTCTGGGTGGGGGTCCACCCCGTACCGCCCAGCTCGACGGGCCAGGAAGGAACCGCCCAGCCCTTCTTCGCCAGAATCCGGTGCCAGGACAGATGGTCCTCCTTGCCCAGGGTCTCTCCGCGCGCCTGCTTCTCTCGCAGCGCCTTGGGATAGTTCTCGGAGATGAAGGTGCGGACTTCCTGACGGAAGGCGTTATCCTCGGGGGAGAAATCCAGGTTCATGAGACAGCTCCAGAGCTTTGCGCGGGCCTTCGCGCCATTCCGACGGTCCACATAGGTGAAGGACCGCCCGTTGAAAAGCGGCCCGGGCGCGATAACGGATGACCTGCGCAGTGTGTGGACGGGCCTCACGTTTTACAAGTGAGTAAACCCCCCGGCGTCGGATGAATCGGGCTCACCTCAGAAGCGATCTCGGGCGGCGGCGGTGAAGCGGCGAGGTTAACGGCATCTCCGAAGGGCTTGTCGCACGGTCTGGTCCCGGCGCAGTATCAGGCTCCCGAAAGGCGGAGGTGGCGGAGAGTCATGAGCGAACCCGACCGTCCCCTGGCGCCCATTCGCACCCCCTGCATCAGGGTCTGCGTCGTCGATGGCGAGAGCGGGCTCTGCATGGGCTGCTACAGACGCCTGAACGAGGTCGCCGGCTGGTCAAAGATGACGCCCGAGGCCCGCGACGCCGTGATGGCCGAACTGCCCTCCCGCCGCAGTCTGATCCGGCCCGAGAAGCTGGCGATGTTCTGAGCGGCGGCGTTCACAACCGGCTAACCCTCTTCCTTTACGCTGTGTCCCCTGGCAATTCCGCGGGAGGTGAAAGCGACATGCACCGCAAGGCTCTGATCGCTCTGGCCGCCGCCATCGCGGCCGTGGCGGCGGGTCAGGCCGTCCTGGCCCTCGGCACAGCCGTCCGCGCAGCCTCGGCCGTGTTGTCGCGGGAAGAGCCCCCCGGGTCCGGCCCCGCCGCCGTGGCGATGGGCCAGGACGGTCACTATTGGGCGCAGGCCCGCATCAACGGCCGGGACGTGCGGATGCTGGTGGACACCGGCGCCACCGTGGTGTCCCTCACCGCCGCCGACGCCCGGCGGATCGGGATAGACCCCCGAGCCCTGACCTATGGCCTTAAGGTCGCCACCGCCTCAGGAGAGGCCCGGGCGGCGCGCATCACCCTGGCCTCGGTGGCGGTGGACGGCGCCCTGGTCCGCAATGTCGACGCCCTGGTGCTGGACCGGGACACCGACGCCTCACTGCTGGGCATGAGCTATCTGCGCCGGCTTTCCGGCTTCGAGGCCACGCCCGAGACCCTGCGCCTCCACCCCTGATCTGGCCACTTCCGAAAGGGCGCGGAGGATGACTTCCGCCCCCGCCCCGGGCCGCACCGACTCCACCGTCAGGATGCGCCGCCACGCCCTGGCCCCGCGGCGGCCCTGGAACAGGCCCAGCATGTGCCGGGTCATGGCCGCCAGGGGCGCGCCCTCGCAAAGCCGCCCCTCCACATAGGGCAGGTAGGCCTCCACCGCCGCCTCCGGCGTGACGACGGCGCCCTCGCCGAAGATCCGCACATCCACCTCGCCCAGCAAACCAGGGTCGCGATAGGCGGCGCGGCCCAGCATCACCCCGTCGAAGTCGGGAAGCAGGGCCTCAGCCGCATCCAGGCCGCCGATCCCGCCGTTCAGAACGATCGTCAGCCCCGGCCGCGCCCGCTTCAGCCGCCGGACCAGATCGTAGTTCAGGGCTGGGATGTCCCGGTTCTCCTTGGGCGACAGGCCCTTCAGGATCGCCTTGCGGGCATGGACGATGAAGGTGTCGACGCCGGCGGCAGCGCAGGCGTCCACCAGGGAAAAGAGGCTGGACTCCGGGTCCTGGTCGTCCACGCCGATCCGGCATTTCACCGTCGCGGGGACGGACACCGCCGCGCGGATGGCGGCCATGCAGTCGGCCACCAGGGCCGGCTCCCGCATCAGGCAGGCGCCGAACCGGCCCGACTGGACACGGTCCGAGGGGCAGCCGACATTCAGGTTGATCTCGCGATAGCCGAAGTCCTCGCCGATCCGCGCCGCCGTCGCCAGCTCCGCCGGATCGCTGCCGCCCAGCTGTAGGGCGACGGGGTGCTCGGCCGCATCAAAGCCCAGCAGCCGCTGGCGGTCGCCATGCAGGACGGCGGCGTTGGTGACCATCTCGGAATACAGGAGGGCGCGCCGCGTCAGCACCCGGTGGAAGGACCGGCAGTGACGGTCCGTCCAGTCCATCATCGGGGCGACGGAGAAGCGGTGTGCGGGCCTGTTCATGGAGCCAATTCTCGCAAGGCCCGGAGCGGTTCACCCCGCAGGCATGTTCACGGCCTGTCGAACTAGGCTCAGGACTCATTGTTCACAACCACCAGATGACGGTTGCGGCTATGGAGATGGCGGACATGAATGTGTGGGCGCATCGGTCGTAACGGGTGTGGATGCGTCTCCAGTCCTTGATCCGGCCGAACATGTTTTCGA
>JBJTFE010000387.1:0-3060 GCA_046093265.1 Phenylobacterium sp.
ACCCGGGCAGGATGCGCCCGATCATGAAGGCCACCTGGTCCTTGTCGGCGGCGCCCGTGCCGACCACCGACTTCTTGACCAGCCGCGCGGCGTACTCCGCCACCGGCAGGCCCGCCTTGGCCGGCGCCAGAAGCGCCGCCGCCCGGGCGTGGCCGAGCTTCAGGGCCGAGGCGGCGTTGGTGTTCATGAAGGTCTCCTCGATGGCCGCCTCATCGGGCGACCAGTCGGCGACCACGGCGCTGATCCCGTCGAACAGGGCCAGGAGCCGCTCGGAAAAGGGCGCCTTCTCGTCCGGGGCGACCACCCCGTGTCCCAGGTGCGAGAGCCGGTTGCCCTCGACCCGGATCATTCCCCACCCCGTCTTTCGCAAGCCGGGGTCAAGGCCGAGGATTCGGAGGGGAGCAAGGCTCATGAGCGTTCCCGGCGGTTGTTCGTGATGTGTTCCTAGGGCGGTTCGGCGCTGGCGGGAAGGGGTTGTGCAGACGCCCTCCACGGGGCCTTGCCTGCTCACCTTCCGGGCGATGTCCGGGCGGAAGAGCGGCGGAAATATGACATCCACAACAAAACTGGACGAAAGCGCAATGCTTCATTAAGGACCCTGGTCAGGATCTTGTTAGTTCAATCTATGGTTCGGCTGCACCCCTTTGTGCGTGTGAGCGAAACCTTCCAAGGAGTCTTTCGAGACATGGCTTTCAGGCATGCACTTTTGAGAACGACCGTCATCTCTGGTCTTGCGGCCCTCGCCTTCGCCCCCTCGGCGATCGCCCAGGATGCCGACGTCGACGAACTGGTCGTCACCGGGTCGCGCATCAAGTCCAGCGCCTATACCTCCACCTCGCCAATCCAGGTGATCACGGGCGAAACCCAGACCCTGCAGGGGCTTGTTGACACCGCTGAGGTGCTTCAGCGCTCGTCGCTGGCCGCGGGCTCCTTTCAGGTTAACAACCAGCTGACGGGTTTCGTGACGACCGGCGGCCCGGGCGTGAATACCATCAACCTCCGTGGCTTGGGCCCAAACCGGAACCTTGTTCTGCTGAACGGCCGTCGTGTCGGCCCGGCCGGAGCGCGCGGCACGGTCGGCCCGGTGGACCTGAACGTGATCCCGCAATCCATCGTGAACCGCATCGAGATTCTCAAGGACGGCGCTTCGTCCATCTACGGCTCGGACGCCATAGCCGGTGTCGTCAACATCATCACAAATGACCGTATCGATGGCGGTGAGATTGAGGCCTTCGCCAACATCGGCGAGCAGAGCGGGGGCGAGAACTACCGCATCAACGGCACCTGGGGCAAAACCTTCGACCGCGGTTACTTCAATATCTCGGCCGACTATTATGAGCAGAAGGTTTTGCGTCGCCAGGATCGGGACGACACGGCCTGCGCCGCCGACTACCTTGTGGACCCGGCGACCAACCAGCGGGTGGACTACAAGAACACGGAGGGCGGCACCAAGTGCTTCAACCTGTTCGCGAACACCCTTCGTACCGGCGCCTTCGGTGACCTTGTCTATACGCTTCCGGGGATCACCTACCCGACGGCCGCGCAGGGTAACGCCGGTTCCAACGCCAACATCCCGGTGCCCGCCGGCTTCGCCCGCAGCTCCCGCGCCGGCTTCCCGCTGACCTATCCCTACGCGGAACAGGAAGATCCGGTTTACGGCCGAGCCTCAATCCTCAGCCCTGTCAAGCGCTACACGATCTTCGCTACGGCAGGGATCGACCTGACCCCGAATATTGAGGGCTATACCGAGGTACTCCTTAACCGGCGAGAGTCGGACCAGTATGGCGCTCGTCAGTTCTTCCCCAGCCTTGCCACGGCCTGGATTCTGGGCAACCCGAACAATCCTTACGGCGCCAGCCTGGGTTCCCAGTTGCCGATCATTCCCTTGAAGTCCGACGCCGCCCAGACTGTTGACTACGCCCGCTTCCTGGTGGGCGCGAAGGGGGACATCGTCGGCCTTGGCTTCCTCGACGGGTGGTCCTGGGACGCCTTCGCGCAGCACTCCCGCGCTGAAGCCGAGTACGGCAGGGACTTGATCTACAATGACCGCGTCCTCGCCGTGACCACCTCAGCGCTCGCCTGCGACCAGTCGCGAATCACCATCTCTGGCGGTCTCTGCTCAAACTTACCGAACGGCATCCCGTTGACCTCCCAGCGCGTTCTGGCCGGCAACTTCAACGCCGCGGAGAGCGCCTTCCTCCTGGGCTACGAAACCGGCAATACGGTCTACGAGCAGACACAGTTCGAGTTTTCGGTGACCGGCGACATCCTCAAGCTGCCAGCCGGCGGCCTAGGAGCGGCGATCGGCGCGACCTACCGCAAGGATCGGATCGACGACCAGCCCGGCATCAACGAGCGTTCGGGCAACCTGTGGGGCGCCACCTCGGCTGGGCGGACCCGCGGCGGCGACACCGTCAGGGAGGTCTTCGCGGAATTCAACGTCCCCGTTTTCAGCGGCGTCCGCTTCGTGGAGGCCCTGGATCTCACGCTCTCGGGCCGCTACACGGATTACAAGAGCTACGGTTCCAACGAGACCTACAAGATCGGTTTGAACTGGGTGGTCGCGCCCTGGCTCAAAGTCCGGGCTTCGGACGGAACCTCTTTCCGGGCCCCTGCCTTGTATGAGCTGTATCTGGCAAACCAGACCGGCTTCCTTAACCAGACCTCAGTCGATCCCTGCATCCGCTACGAGGACAGCTCCAATGAGTTCCTCCGCACCAATTGCGCGGCGGCAGGCATACCACAGGGATATACGGCGGCGGGCACAAGCAGCGCCACCATCATCACGGGCGGCGGCGCAGGCACCTTGGAGGCTGAAACCTCCAAAGCCCGTACCTTCGGTATCGTGTTCACGCCGAGGCAGTTCGATCTCTCGGTGGCGGTGGACTATTTCGAGATCGAGGTGAGTGACGAGGTCCGCCAGTTCGGCGCCGCAAACATCGCGGCGCAGTGCTACACACGCCAGGATTATCCCAACAACCCGTTCTGCGGTCTTCTCACCCGGGCGTCGGGTGATACCCCTCAGATTCTGACGATCAACAACAGTTATGTGAATGTCGC
>JBJTFE010000388.1:0-6068 GCA_046093265.1 Phenylobacterium sp.
GGAACGGTTCGCGCCGTCCGGGACACGAACCGCGACCGGCGCTTCGAAATCTCGACCACCTACGACCTCGCGACCGTGGAAATCGGCGCCTCGATCAGCCACTCGGGCTGCTGCCTGACAGTGGTGGAGAAGGGTGTGGACTGGTTCGCGGTGGAAGTCTCCGGCGAGACCCTGGGCCTGACCCACCTCGGGGACTGGGGCGTGGGCCGTCGCATCAACCTGGAGCGGGCGGCCAAGGTCGGCGATGAGCTCGGCGGCCACATCGTCTCCGGTCACGTCGATGGCATCGGAGAGGTGATCTCGGTGACGCCCGAGGGCGGCTCCCGGCGGGTCAGGTTCCGCGCGCCCCGGCCGCTGCACCGCTTCATCGCGCCCAAGGGTTCCATCACCGTGGATGGCGTCTCCCTGACGGTGAACGAGGTCGAGGACGACGTCTTCGGCGTCAACCTGATCCCGCACACCTGGGAAGTGACGACCCTGGGCGATCTCGCCCCAGGAACGCGCGTCAACCTCGAGATCGACATGCTGGCCCGCTATCTCGCCCGTTGGCGGGAAACGGCCTAGAAGAGAGTCTGCAAGGGAACTGAAATGACCCAGGACAAGCTGCGCCTCCTCATCGTCGAGGCCCGTTTCTATGATGACCTCGCCGATGAACTCCTGAAGGGGGCCTCGGACGTCCTGTCTGCGCATGGCGCGGAGTTCGACGTGGTCAGCGTGCCCGGCGCTCTCGAGATCCCGGGCGCGGTGGCCATGGCGCATGACGCGCGGCACTCGCCGGCGGGAGTCCGCTACGACGGCTATGTCGCCCTCGGCACGGTGATCCGCGGCGAAACCTACCACTTCGAGATCGTCTCGAACGAGAGCGCCCGCGGCCTGATGGACCTGACCGTCCGGGAGGGGGTTTGCCTGGGCAATGGCGTCCTGACCGTCGAGGACGAGGAACAGGCCTGGGCGAGGGCCCGGGTCAGCGAGGGCGACAAGGGTGGCGGCGCGGCCCGCGCGGCCCTGGAGATGATTGCTCTGCGCCGGCGCTTTCTGGGTCAGGACCGCTGATGACCGTCGCCAAGCAGGCGCGGTCCGTAGCCCGCCTTGCCGCCGTTCAGGCGCTTTATCAGATGGAGGTTTCCGGCGCGGGCGTGGAAGCGGTGGTGCGGGAATTTTCCGAGCATCGGTTTGACCGACCAATCGGAGGAGAGGAGGGCGCGACCCTCGCCGGCGCGGACGAGTCCTTCTTTGCCGATCTGGTCCGCGGAGTTGTTGAGCGCCAGCGCCAGATTGATCCGGCCATCGCCCGGCGGCTTGCGCAAGGCTGGCGGCTGGAACGGCTCGACGCCACAGTGCGGGCGATCCTGCGGTCTGGGGCCTATGAATTGGCGCATCGCCCGGATGTACCGGTCGAAGTGGTCATAAACGAATACGTTGATGTCGCCCGATCCTTCTTCGAAGGCCCTGAGCCGGGATTTGTGAACGCGGCGTTGGATGGTCTGGCCCGCGATGTCCGCTCCTGACCCCGGAGGACCGTCGCCTGAGACTTCGCTTGACGAGTTCGGTCAGATTGCAGCGTTCTTCCGCCCCTTGACCCGGGGTGAGCCCGGAGCGCTCGACCTGCTGGACGATGCAGCCCTTCTTCCCGTCCAGCCGGGCGAAGAGATCGTGGTGACACAGGACTGCGTTGTCGAAGGCGTCCACTTTCCGCCGGAGCTTTCACCTGATGACGTTGCGGCCCGGTTTCTCAGGGTCAACCTGTCGGATCTTGCCGCCAAGGGCGCCGAACCCTTTGCCTGGCTCCAGTCGATCGCCTGGTCCACAACCTGGCCTGTCGCGCGCAGAAGGGCCTTCGCGGAGAGCCTGGCCCGGGAGGCTGAAATCTTCAATCTGTCCTTGCTGGGTGGCGACACGGTGGCGACACCCGGCCCCCTGACCATTTCGGGAACCTTCTTCGGCCGATGCCCGGAGGGAGCCATGGTCCGGCGGTCAGGCGCCCAGCCAGGTGATCTCCTGCTGGTCTCCGGTCCGATCGGCGACGGTTTCCTGGGTCTCAGAGCACTCATCGGCGAGGTGCAGGATACTTCAGGCGAACTGCGCCGAAAGTTTCAACGACCCCGACCGAGACTGGACCTGCGTGAAGTCCTACGCGCCTGCGCAGCGGCGGCGGCGGACATTTCCGACGGGCTTATTGCGGACGCCCGCCATATCGCCAAAGCATCCGGTTGCGGCGTGCGGCTTGACCTCGAGCGTATTCCGCTGTCGTCGCCCGGGCGTGTGTGGCTTGAGCAGCAGGCCGATATCGGCGACGCCCTGATGAAGCTCGCTTCCGGCGGTGATGACTACGAACTCGCAATTGCGGCCTCGCCGAAGGACGGAGCGCGACTCGAGGCGGCGGGGTGCACCGTGGCGGGCGAATTCATTGACGGCGTCCCGGAGGTTCGGCTCAATGGTGCACTGATGCCGGCGGGCCAGGGGGGCTGGCGCCATCCCTGAATCCAGCTCTTGCGCCGGGGGGCGAAATTCGAACCTTGTCGAATGCGCCATCCAGCGCTCGGCCATCAGGAGACCAAGCATGAGTGTCCGTGGGCTGTTCCTGCTCCTGATTCTCTTCTGGGGCGTCGCGACGGGAGCATCCCTCGCGGCGACAGGGGAACCGGCGACTCTCGGCGGAAAGCCCAATGTCCTGCTCGATATCTCGGGGGTGGCCTTGCCCGTTGTGAGGAACGGCAAGGTGATTAACTTTGTCTTCGTCAGGGCGAGGGTCGAGCTCAGTCCGGAGGTGACGCCTCAGGAAACCGAGATCGCGGACCCCCGAATTCGCGCCGGACTGGTTCGCGCCGCATACCGGAGCCCCATGAACCCCCCGAACGACCTGATGAATGTGGATCCCAAGCTCTTTGAGGCCGTCCTGCTCAAGGAGGCCAGGTCCGCCCTGGGCGCGAATCGGGTGAAGTCGGTCGCGCTGAGAGCCCAGAGGTCACAGAGGGTTGTGTTTCTTCCGCCACCGGCGGGAGAGCGTTCGCGAGGCGCGATCTCGCCCTGACGGCTGGAATCGTCGTGACGACGAACAGTCGTTGCAAGCCGGGCCGAGGTTTGGCAGTTTCGCGCGTCCTTCGGCGGGCGCGATCCCGATTGCGCCGTCGTGACGGAAAAACAGGGGGAGACAAAATCCGGAGGTTGGGAACCGTTCCACCTCCGTCGGTCTCCGCGCAGTCTTTGAAGGGGCGCTTCGACAATGAGCTATATCATGCTGGCGATCTTGGCCGGCTTTCTCGCGGTGCTTTACGGCGCCGTTCAGACGGCCTCGCTTATGCGGGCTTCGGCGGGTAATGCACGGATGCAGGAGATCGCCGCGGCGATCCAGGAAGGCGCTCAGGCCTATCTGAACCGACAGTACACGGCGATCGGCGTCGTCGGCGCCGTGATTTTTGTCGCGCTCTTTCCACTGCTCGGCGGCCTTGCCGCCTTCGGCTTCCTGATCGGCGCGGTGCTCTCCGGCGTCGCCGGCTTTGTGGGCATGCTGATCTCGGTTCGCGCCAATGTGCGGACCGCCCAAGCGGCCTCTGAAGGTCTGGCGCAAGGTCTGTCGATGGCTTTTCGCTCGGGCGCCATCACCGGCATGCTGGTGGCGGGCTTCGCTCTGCTGGGCGTCGCGGGCTACTTCCATGTCCTGACCGGCGTGATGGGCCTGGCGCACAATGACCGGCATGTCATCGACGCCCTGGTCGCTCTCGGCTTCGGCGCTTCGCTGATTTCCATCTTCGCCCGTCTCGGCGGCGGCATCTTCACCAAGGGCGCCGACGTGGGCGGCGACATGGTGGGCAAGGTCGAGGCCGGAATCCCTGAGGATGATCCGCGCAACGCCGCCACCATCGCGGACAACGTCGGCGACAACGTCGGGGACTGCGCGGGCATGGCCGCCGACCTGTTCGAGACCTACGCCGTCACGACCGTGGCCACCATGGTGCTCGCCGCCATCTTCTTCGGCGCCGGCGCGATGAACCTCATGCTGCTGCCGCTGGTGATCTGCGCGGTCTGCATCGTGACCTCCATCGTCGGCACCTTCGCGGTGCGGCTGGGTCGGTCGCAGAACATCATGGGCGCCCTCTACCAGGGCCTCATCGTGACGGGCGTCCTGTCTATCGGCGCGATCTGGTGGGCGGTCCACGCCCTGGTTCCGGCGGCAGTCACCACGGCCAGCGGCCTGACCATCGACGCCCAGTCCCTGTTCCTGTGCGGCCTGGTCGGCCTGGCCGTCACCGCCCTGATCGTCGTGATCACCGAATACTACACAGGCACGGGCTTCCGCCCGGTGAAGTCGGTGGCCAAGGCCTCGGTCTCCGGACACGGCACCAACGTCATCCAGGGGCTGGCCATGAGCCTTGAGTCGACGGCGGCCCCCGCCATCGTCATCATCGCCGGCATCATGATCACCTACGGCCTGGCCGGCCTCTACGGCATCGCCATCGCGACGACGGCCATGCTGTCGCTCGCAGGCTTCATCGTCGCCCTGGACGCCTTCGGTCCGGTCACCGACAACGCCGGCGGCATCGCCGAGATGGCCGGCCTTCCTCCGGAAGTCCGCGTCACCACCGACGCCCTGGACGCGGTGGGCAACACCACCAAGGCGGTGACCAAGGGCTACGCCATCGGTTCGGCCGGCCTGGGCGCCCTGGTGCTCTTTGCGGCCTACACCGAGGACCTCAAGTACTTCTCCGCCGAGGCCAAGGCCGGGTCCTTCTTCGAAGGTCTTGGGACCGTCGCCTTCGACCTGTCCAACCCCTACGTGGTGGTTGGTCTGCTGTTCGGCGGCCTTCTGCCCTTCCTGTTCGGCGGCCTGTCCATGACCGCCGTCGGCCGGGCGGCGGAGTCGGTGGTTGAGGAAGTCCGCCGTCAGTTCCGTGAAAACCCCGGGATCATGACGGGCGAGGTCAAGCCGGAATACGGGCGTGCGGTCAGCATCCTGACCAACGCCGCGATCCGGGAAATGATCGTGCCCTCCCTGCTGCCGGTCGTCTCTCCGGTGGTGCTGTTCTTCGTGATCACCCAGGTGGCGGGCAAGGCCAATGGCTTCGCCTCGCTGGGCGCCATGCTGATGGGCGTGATCGTGACCGGCCTCTTCGTGGCCATCTCGATGACCTCGGGCGGCGGCGCCTGGGACAACGCCAAGAAGCTGATCGAGGAAGGCCATTACGGCGGCAAGGGCTCTGAGGCCCATAAGGCGGCCGTGACGGGCGACACCGTCGGGGACCCCTACAAGGACACTTCGGGCCCCGCCGTGAACCCGATGATCAAGATCACCAACATCGTGGCTCTGCTGTTGCTGGCGATCCTGCACTCGGCGGCCTGAGGACGGGCGGCGGGCGCCCAGGTCCGCCACATTCCCTCCGAACGAACGACGCCCCGGAACTACGGTTCCGGGGCGTCTTTCTTCTGGCCCCCCGGGTGCGGCAGGTTATCCGGTCAAGAGAAACGCTGGATGGACCTGAAGTCAGCGGTCAGCGGCGGTCGCCAGGCCTTGAGCCGGGAACTCCCTCTTCGTCCCGAGGCAGAAGGCCGCCCGTACCGATGGAGCCGATCAGCTGCTCGATCACCGTCAGTTCACGCCCGCGTGTCGGGGTCTCGCGCCCGTTGAAGGCGATGACTTTTCCGTCGGCGAGGGTGAGGTTATCGACCGTCTTCACAGCTTCGCTTTCCGGGTCGAAGGTGATGACGGTGATGTCGCGCCGCGTGACGACCGGCTTCATGAAGGCCACGGTTTCCTTGATCTGGTTCATGTAGATCCAGACGTTGGAGTCGAAGGCCGAGATGGCTGAAGGCGAGCCCAGCCTGCCGCGGACCGTCGCCTTGTTATCTTCGGAAGGCTTTACATCCCGAGGGTTGGCCTCGATGGCCTGAAAGCCGGAATAGCTGGAGATGGGCGCGCAGGCGGGCGTCAGGGCGGCGCCGGCAAGGAGGACGGCGAAGGCGACGCGCGTGATCATCGGGTTCTGTTTCCTTTAGTCCGGGCTTTGACCTAGCGCTCGCCGCCCCTTACTGCAATGCCGCCATTAGCCGCGCGTCGCGGCGAAATCGAGGCC
>JBJTFE010000389.1:0-3749 GCA_046093265.1 Phenylobacterium sp.
CACCGAGGCCGACGCCCGCCGGGTCATGGACCAGTTCGTCAAGGTCAAGCTGGGCGAGCCCATCCAGGTGCTTCCCGGGCTTGAAGCCGTCTGGTGGGAGGCGGGTCACATCCTCGGCGGCGCCTCGGTGGAGGTCCGGGCCGAGAGCGGAGAGGGACCGACCCGCCTGTTGTTCTCGGGCGACCTCGGTCCGGGGGGCAGGGACTACATGCCCGATCCGGAGGGGCCCTCCGGGGTCGACCACCTGATCCTGGAGTCAACCTATGGGGACCGGGCGCGGGAAAGGGTGACTCCCGAGGCCCGCCGGGCGCTGCTGGCCCGGGAGCTGATCGCGGCCCAAGCGGCGGGGGGCCCGCTCCTGATCCCGGCCTTCGCCGTCGAGCGCTCCCAGGAGCTGCTGGCGGATATCATGACCATCATGGACGACGGTCAGGCGCCTGAGGCCGACATCTTCCTGGACTCCCCCATGGCGACGGAGGTGACCGAGGTCTTCCGCGAGAGAGGCTGGAACCGGGCGACCGGCGTCAATCCCTTCACCTCCCTCTACGGGGCGGGTCGGCTGTAGTTCACCCCCGATCCAGCCGACAGCGACCGGCTGGAGCAGCTTAGGGGATGGCACGTCATCATGGCTGCGAGCGGCATGTGTGATGCGGGCCGGGTGCGCCGCCACCTGAAGCGACTGCTCTGGAACCGAGAGGCGACCGTCCTGATCACGGGCTACCAAGCCGTAGGCACCCTCGGCCGGCTTCTGGTCGACGGCGCCCGCCGGGTACGGATCCAGGGCGAGGAGTTCCGCGTTCGCGCGCGCATCCGCAGCATCGAGGTCTATTCCGGACATGCCGACGCTACGGGTCTGGTGGAGTGGGCCCGGGCCCGGGAACCCGTGCGGGGGTCCATCTTCCTCAACCATGGCGAGCCGCCGGCTCTGGAGGCGCTGGCCGCACGGCTGGCGGAGGCCGGAACGCCCCGGGAGCGGGTCGTCATACCCCAGGTGGACCAGGCCTATCGCCTGACGCCGGCCGGGGCCGAGGCTGAACCGGCCCCGCCGCCGCGGATCGCACCGGGCCTCGCCGCCGCCCCCGATTGGCACAACGCCCGGGCGCAGCTGATCCTCGACCTCAACGAGCGCCTGGAGGGCATGTCGCCCGAGGCGCGCGAATCCCTGATCCGGCGGATCGGTGAGCTTGTCGCCGGCGCCGAGGAGACCTGACGCCATGAGACTCATCGTCGTAGCCGTCCTTCCCGGCGCCCTCGCCCTCGTTCTGGCCGGATGCGCCACGACAGGGGGTGAAGACGGCCCCTCGGCCGCCAGGGGACAGCTCCTGGCGGAGGCCCAGTGCGGGACCTGCCACGCCGTCACCGGCGAGGCCCAGCCCGGCCAGGCGCCATCCTTCTCGAGCCTCGCCGCGCGCTACCGGGCCCACAGTCTGAGGGCCCGGCTGACGGAGATCGACGAGACCGGGCACTTCAACATGCCGCCCCTCAAGATGGGGGACGCCGACGTCGAGGACATCGCCGCCTGGCTGGACAGCCTGCCGCTGCCCTGACCCGGCCCCTTTGCGACAGATCAAGGCGGCGGGGGCGGGTGCGTGGTCTGTGGACCTGCTTCAGGAGACCACCGCCATGGCCGCCCCCACTTTTCGACATGACGCTTGCAAGACGTCCGGGCGGCGGCTCCCAGTCCTATTGGGTGTGGGCGTCGGCTGGATTGTACTGACGATCCTGGCGGCCTGCCATCGCCCTGTTCCGCCAAACGTTACTCCCCCCGGCGAGACGGCGGCCTTCTCAGAACCCAGTCCGGCCGCCTCTGCGGCCCCAGAGACGGAGATCCCGAAATGACCGCTTCCGAACGCACCCGCATCCTGGTCGCGGCGGGCGGCGGCGCGCGCTGGATCGAGCGCGCCCGTGATCACGCCGACCCTGTCACCCTCGGCGAGGTGAAGCCGCCGACTGTCCACCACCACCAGGGACCGCCGGGTGTGTCCTTCGAGAGCGACACCTCCATGCGTCACGGGACCGGCCAGCACGGCCTGGCCGACCGGCGCCGCGAGGCCTTCGCCAAGGAACTCGCCGACCTCCTCAACACGCAGGCGCAGAAAGGCGAGTACGAGCACCTGGTCCTGGCCGCCCCGCCGCGTCTCCTGAAGGCGATCCGGGAGAGGCTCTCGGACACGGCGCGCAGGCGCCTCATGGCGGAGATTCCGAAGGACCTGCTGAAGGTCTCCAACCATGACATCAAGGACTGGCTGCGGGCGCCCGGCATCCTCTGACTGCATCCCGCTGGCGGGAATCGGTGGATCAGGTCCATCTGGTTCCGGGTCTCGCCAGGAGCCGGGAGCATGACAAGAGCCAGAACCGCACCGGTCATCGCGACCCTGACTTTCAATCCGGCGCTGGACCTCCAGACCGGCGTGGATGTTGTCGAGCCAGAGAACAAGTTGCGCTGCGATACCCCGAGGCAGGACGCTGGCGGCGGCGGGGTGAACGTCGCCCGGGTCCTGGGCCGGCTCGGCGGTCGGGCGACCTGCATCCTGCCCCTCGGCGGCTCGACCGGAGACGCCCTCCAGGCTCTTCTCGCCGCCGAGGGGCTGGACGCCCGGGTGATCCCGGTCGCCGAGGAGACCCGCCAGAGCTTCACTGTCTTTGACCGTTCCCGGGACGCCGAGTTCCGCTTCGTGCTGCCGGGCCCGAGGCTGCGGGAGAGAGAGATCCGGGCGCTGGAGACCGCGCTTGCAGAGCTGTCACCCCGACCGGACGTGCTGGTCGCCAGCGGCAGCCTTCCGGACGGAGTGGACCCCAGGCGGCTCGCCCGTCTCGCACGGGTCGCCCGCCGGACAGGCGTCAGGCTTGCCCTCGACGCCTCCGGCGAAGGGCTGAGGGCCGGACTGGAGGCCGGGGTCTGGCTCGTGAAACCCAACCTGCGGGAGTTGCAGGAATGCCTGGGCCGGGACCTACCTGATCTCTCCTCCCGTTTGGCCGCCGCCCGGGAGCTGGTCGATGACGGTCGCGCCGCCTGGGTGGCCGTGAGCCTGGGGCGGGAGGGTGCCCTTCTGGTGGGGGCCAGTTTCGCCGCCCACGCCCTTGCCCTGCCGATTACCCCGGTCTCGACTGTGGGCGCCGGCGACAGTTTCCTGGCAGGTCTGGTCTGGGAACTGTCGCGGGCGCGTTCGCCGCAGGAGGCGCTGGCGACCGCCGTCGCCGCCGCCTCGGCGACCCTGATCTCTCCCGGCTCCGGCGTGGCCCGCAGCGCCGATATCCGGCGGCTGAGGCCCGGCGTGCGGATCGATATCCTGGAGGGCGGTTAGCTCCGCACCAAGCCGCCCACCAGCATGCGCACCTCCCCCTCGCCCCAGGCGGGCAGGAGGAGGCGCTGGCCGCCGGGAGTTGCGTAAAGGGTTGGGCGCATCAGCTCCACCGTAGCGCTGGCCTGGGCGCGGAGGAGGGCGAAGACCTCAGGCAGGTCGACGCCGTCCAGGAAGAGGCCCAGGAGCAGGTCGCGCTGCACCGCCGGGGGCGCGACCTCCAGGTCGTTGAAACGGAAGCGCTCCGGCCGGCTGAAGACGTCGAGGATGAAGGTCTCCGCGCCGGAGGCCTCGATCTTCACCTCCGACAGGTCGTCCCAGAAGGGTATCTCGGCCTGGCCGCGCTTCAGTCCCTCCCAGTAGGCGAGCAGCCGGGCGAGGGGAGGGGCCAGGGGGCCGTCGACGGCGAAGGGCGCGGCCTGGGTCATCACGGGTCCTTCCGGGCGA
>JBJTFE010000390.1:0-2395 GCA_046093265.1 Phenylobacterium sp.
GTCCGCACCAGGCAGAAACACCAGTCCGCGATGTTCGCCCCCGAGGTCCAGATCTTCTGACCGTTCAACAGCCAGTGGTCGCCCTTGTCCTCGCAGCGGGTCTGCAGTGAGGCGAGGTCGGAGCCCGAGCCCGGCTCGGAATAGCCCTGGCACCAGCGGACCGAGCCGGTGACGATTCCGGGCATGTGCTGGCGCTTCAGGGCTTCGGTCCCGTACTCCAGAAGTGTCGGGCCGAACATCATAACGCCCATGCCGCCGATGGGGTTGCGGGCGCCGACCTTCGCCATTTCCTCCGCCAGGACCCGGCCCTTGGGGCGAGACAGGCCGCCGCCGCCATAGGCCGCCGGCCAGGTCGGGACACCCCAGCCCTTGGCGCCCATGCGTTCCCTCCAGAGGCGGGTGTCATCGCTCTCGTGACCGCCACCCATGGCCGCCATCTGGGCCGCCGGGTCCTCCGCGAGCGCGGCGGGGAAACTCTCCGCCAGCCAGGTCCGCGCCTCCGCCCGGAAACCCTCGAGGTCTTCGCCGGCGAAATCCGCCATCTGAACCGCCTCCTGAAAAACCTGCATCCGGAAATCCCTAGGCCGGGTCCGGAAGCCCCAGCACCCGCTTTGAAATGACGTTCAGGTTGACCTCGGAGCTGCCGCCCTCGATCGAGTTGGCCTTGGCCCTCAGCCAGCCGCGCACCGCGCCGATCTCCTGCGGGGCGTAATCCTCGCCGGTCCAGCCCAGGCCCTGGCTGCCCATCATCTCGACGACGAGCTCGGAACGCTCCTGCGCAAAGCTGGCGACTGCATACTTGATGATGGAGGTCGCCGCCGACGGACCGTTGGAGGCCTTGGACTCAGCCGCGATCCTGTTGATCGTCTTGTAGAAGCAGTCGAAGTCCATTTTGTTGCGGGTGATCCGGGTGCGCAGGTCCGGGTCGGCCAGGGCGCCGGTCTCGTCCGTGCCGACATAGTTCCGCGCCATCACCCCCAGGTCATTAGAGCTTCCCGACGCGCGTTCGCCGGGACCAAAGCCGCCGGAGATGTTCTGCCGCTCGTACTGAAGGAGCCGCTTGGCGATCTGCCAGCCGCCGTTCACCTGGCCCACGAGGTTGCCCTTGGGGATCTTCACGTCGGTGAAGAAGGTCTCGCAGAACGGGCTCTCGCCGGAGATGAGCTGGATCGGACGGGTCTCGACGCCCGGCGAGGTCATGTCGATCAGGACGAAGGAAATGCCCTCGTGCTTGCGGCTGGTGTCGGTGCGCACCAGGCAGAAGCACCAGTCGGCCTTGTTCGCGTAGCTGGTCCAGATCTTCTGACCGTTGATGAGCCAGTGGTCGCCCTTGTCCTCGCAGCGGGTCTGGAGGCTGGCCAGGTCCGAGCCTGCGCCCGGTTCGGAATAGCCCTGGCACCAGCGGGCCTCTCCCCGGATGATTCGCGGCAGATGCTCCTGCTTCTGCGCCTCGTTGGCGTATTCCAGCAGGACGGGCCCCAGCATCCAGAGGCCGAAGGACGAGAGGGGCGGCCGGTGGCGTCCGCGGGCCAGCTCCTGCTCGATCACCCGGGCCTGGTCGGGCGACAGCCCGCCGCCGCCATAGGCCGCCGGCCAGGTCGGGGCGGTCCAGCCCTTCTCTGCGATGCGGCGCATCCAGACGATCTGCGGGTCCTGCGAACCGATGAAGGGACGCCCCCCCCAGATGGCCTCGGGATCCGTCTGCGCGTCGCCCCTGCGGAGTTCCTCGGGATAGTTGGCTTCCAGCCATCCGCGGACCTCCCGTCGGAAGGCTTCAAGGCTCTCTCCGCCGAAGTCGACCATGGGGCTCCTCCATCTATAGTCGGGCGCGCGACACATTAGCGGTCGGCCCGCCGGGAGCAAGACATTCGAAAATTGGGTTTGATCCCTCGCGTCTGGAACCCATCTCTTAACCTTGCGAGAGTAAGGCACGGGTCCGGTTCCATGTTTTACAGGTTAAAGATGGCGCTCAGACGCGAGTTCAGACCGGCTGTCCTGGCGGTGGCTCCCCTGGCGGGGGCCATCCTGGTGATGGCCGCCGGGGCGATGTTGATCGCCTCCGGCGCTACGCCGTCCTCACCCGAACATCAGGAAACTCTGGCCGGACTCCGAGAAGAGGAAGCGCTTGTCGCCAAACAGGGCGAGATTGGAGATGGGCTCGGCGGACTCCGAGGCGGCAAGCACCGCCCGGACCCGCTCGAAGTCAGGGTCATCCTCGCCGATCACCTTAGGGGTCGCCGCGGTGGCCACCAGCCGCCAGAGGCCAAAGCCGAGGAAGGCCAGGGCGGCGCCGGCCCAGGCGCGGATGGACCTCGCCACGTCCCCGTCGACCATCGTGCTCCAGAAGGGCCTGTCCTCGTAGCTCACATGGCTGAAGAACCAGAGGCCCAGAAGG
>JBJTFE010000391.1:0-13138 GCA_046093265.1 Phenylobacterium sp.
GGGCGCCCCGGTCCGTCCGAGTCGTTCGCCCAGACGAAAGGGGTCTTCACGCCCCGCCTTCGCCCGCCGCTTCAGGATGAGGGGGGCGAGGGGCTCGGCCAGCCCGGTGGCGAGGCCGTAGAGGTCGAGGGGCAGGGTCACACCACCTCGTCGGGGGCGAGTTCGCAGTCCAGCTCCCCGGTCTCGACCTGGAGGGTGGCGTGGTCGATGCCGAAGGTCTCCGAGAGGCCCCGGGCGGTATCGGCGAGGAAGGCGTCGGGCGACTCGCCGGAGGGACGGACCAGGTGGGCGGTCAGGGCGGTGCGGGTGGTGGACAGGGGCCAGACGTGCAGGTCGTGCACCTCGCGGACCCCGGGGCGGGCGGCGAGCCAGGATCGGACCTGCGCCACGTCGATCCCCGGCGGGGCGGCGTCCATGGCCATGGCTGAAGACTCCCGGAGCAGGCCCCAGGCGCCGGACAGGATCACCGCCACGATGACCAGGCTGAGGGCTGGGTCCAGCCACCCAAGTCCGCCGGTCAGCAGCATCAGGCCCGCCGAGACGACCACCGTCGCAGAGACGGCCGCATCGGCCACCATGTGAAGGAAGGCGCCCCGGACGTTGAGGTCGTGCTGCCCACGCAGGAAGAGAAGGGCGGTCAGGGTGTTGATCACCACGCCGATGGCGGCCGTCACCAGGACGGGTCCTGCGGAAACGGGGGGCGGCGCGGCCAGTCTCTGGACGGCCTCCCAGCCGATGGCGCCGACGGCGGCGACCAGAAGGATCCCGTTGGTGACCGAGGCCATGATGGTGGCCTTGCCGAGGCCGTAGGTGTGCCGGGCGCCGGGGCGGCGGCGCGCCAGGACGGTGGCGCCCCAGGCAAGGATCAGGGCCAGGACGTCGGCGGCGTTGTGGCCGGCGTCGGCCAGGAGGGCCAGCGATCCGGAGACGATCCCGACCCCGGCCTCGACCGCGACGAACCCTGCGTTCAGCAGTATGCCAAGGGCGAAGGCGCCGCCAAAATCCCTGGGAAGGTGGCCATGATGTCCATGCCCGTGATGGGCGTGTCCGGTGTGGGGATGGGCGTGAGGCCCCCGCCAGGCGTCCGGACCCGGATGATCATGGTGGTGATCATGATCGTCGTGGGCGTGATCGTGCGGCATGGGTCCTGTGTCTCACCCGCCGGTCGCCAGATCAACCGGGGCGCGTCCCGCCAGGGCCTCGGCCCGGCGGGTGGCGGCCGACATACGGGCCGACCAGTCGGCCCGCAGTCGGTCAATCTCGACCTCGCCGGCGTCGGCGGGGACATGGAAGGGCCCCTCCCAGACGCAGACCCCCCGGCCGAACGGGGCGGCGACCATCACCCGGTCCCAGAGGCTCTCCAGTTGCAGGGATGGAGAGACCGCCAGGCCGGTGAGGAAGATCGGCGCCCCCGTGCGCTTGGCGATCTGCAGGGCGCCAGCTGCGATCTCCTCGTTTGGGCCGCGGGGCCCATCCGGGGTGATGATCAGGACGCCGCCGTCGGCCACCTGCTGGACTGCTTCCCGGAAGGCCGCCACGGCGGCCCGCGCCTTGGCCGAGTCGCCCTTCTTCGCGGTCGACATGCGGATGGCCGGGAAGCCGGCGTACTCCAGGGCGAGGGCGACAAACTCGCCATCGGAGGAGGGAGACACCAGGCATCGGCGGCTGTCCTTCCGCCACCAGGTCTCGGCCATGCCCAGGCAGATCGGGATCCGGCCGTGCCAGAACAGGCCGATCGCGCCCTGGCCGGAGGCGAACATGGGCTCCAGGGCCTCAAGGCCCTCATGCCTCCAGCGCGTGGTGCGACGGATCAGGATCAGATAGCCGGCGAGAATCCGTCCCAGAAAGGCCTGGATCCAGGGCCTGCGTAGGAGACCCTTCATGCGGGGGCCTCGAGGGTCTCAAGGTCGTCGGCGCCGGCCAGGCGCGCGTAGAGGCCGCCGCCGGCCACCAGGGCCTCGTGCGTTCCGCTCTCGGCGATCCGCCCCCGGTCCAGGACATAGATGCGGTCGGCGTTGCGGACCGTGGAGAGTCGGTGGGCCACCAGCAGGGTCGTCCGTCCCTCCATCAGCCTGGAAAGGGCCGCCTGGACCTGGGCTTCGCTCTCCACGTCCAGGGCGCTGGTCGCCTCGTCCAGGAGCAGGATGGGCGCATCCTTGAGGAAGGCCCGGGCGATGGCGATGCGCTGCCGTTGGCCGCCGGACAGCCTCAGGCCGGCCTCCCCGGCCGGTGTGTCGTAACCCTGGGGCAGGGCGAGGATGAAGTCGTGGGCCGCCGCAGCGCGGGCGGCGGACTCGATCTCCTGCTGTGAGGCGTCGGGTCGGGCATAGGCGATGTTGGCGCGGAGGGTGTCGTCGAACAGGAAGGGCTCCTGGGTGACCAGGGCGATTCGTCGTCGGAGCGAGGTCAGGGTCAGGTCGCGCAGGTCCCGCCCGTCCAGCGTCACCCGGCCTCCTGTCACGTCGTAGAAGCGGGGGATCAGGTTCAGAAGGGTGGACTTGCCCCCACCTGAAGGCCCGACCAGGGCGACGGTCTCCCCGCGCCGGACCGTCAGGCTGACGCCTGAAAGGACTTCCGGGCCGTCCCCGTAGGCGAAACGGACGTCTTCGAAGGCCACCCGGCCTTCACCCCGGGGCGTCTCGACGGCGCCGGGCCGGTCGCCCACCTCCGGCTCGACGTCCAGGGCCGTGTAGAGGCGACGGGCGGCGGACATCCCTTCAGAAAACACGGTCTGAAGGTTGGCCAGCTGGCGCAGGGACTGGGAGGCCAGGGCCAGGGCCCCGATGAAGGCTACGAAGGCGCCGGGATTCATCCCGCCCCCCTGCGAGCGCAGGCCGGCCCAGGCGATCACCGCCGCGGTGATCAGGGTCATCAGGGTCTCGGTAGCCGGAGCGGCGCGCGCCCTGGCGTTTGCGCCCCGGACCAGGAAGGCCTGCCGACGGCGCACCACCTCGGCGACGCGGCTCTCCTCGAAGGCCTCGCGGTTCTCGATCTTCACCACCCGCACGCCGTCCAGGCTCTCCATGACGGCGGTGGAGAGGGCTGAGGTCTCGACCATGGCGCCCTGGGCGGCCCGAGAGGACCTCCGGGCATAGCGGCGCATGATCAGGCTCGCGACCGGGGCGGCGACAATCAGGGCGAGGGAGAGGACCAGGTCGTTGGAAACCATCACGCTGATCGCTCCGACCACGGTCAGGGCGTGCTGGGTGTAGTTGATGACGCCCGAGGTCGCGGCCTCACGGATCAGGCCGGCGTCGTAGAGGACCGAGGAGACGAAAGATCCCGAATGCTGGGAGCGCAGTCTCGCGAGGTCCGCCCGCACCAGGCGGCCGAAGAGCTGGACCTGGACATCGCCGACCACGGCGTTGCCGATCCGGTTCACCAGGGTCGCCTGGAGAACCTGTGCCAGGCCCCGGGCGATGGCGAGGCCGGCGATGGTCAGGGGAATGACGAGGAGGGCGCCAGGCTTGGGCGTTCCGAGAAGGTCGTTGATCGCCGGCTCGAGGATCTGGACCAGCTTGGCGCTCAGGACAGCGACCACCACGGCGGCGAGGCCTGCGAGGGCCAGGCCCGGCCAGCGGGGCGCAAGGTAGACACGCCAGGTCCTGGCGAGGATCTCGCGGCTGGACAGCCGGTCCGGATCAGCCTGAGCGTTCATTGTGCTGGGGTCGGCTCTTGGGCGGGCGAAGTCAAGATGCCGCCCTTGCGCGGGGCCCCGCGGGCTTTGCGGTGCGGCGCCGGCGCCCTAGATAGGGCCCACACGCAGGAGCCCCGACTTGGCGGAATACGACCTCACGACGCCGAAGGGGCGGCGCAGAGCCTACCTCGACTATCTTTTGAAGGACCATGCCTTCCTTCGCCTGCGGTTTTCCAACGCCCATGCGGTGTCAGAAGAGCTGTTCCGGGCCAACCAGCCCTGGCCGTTCCAGCTCGAGGCCTGGAAGGCGAAGGGAATCCGCACCATCGTCAACCTGCGGGGGGGCTTCGACGCCAGCTTCTACGCCCTGGAAAAGGACGCCTGCGCGCGCCTGGGCCTCAACCTGGTGGACTTCACCATCACCTCCCGTGAGGTCCCCAGCCGCGCCCGGGTGCATGGCGCCAAAACCCTGTTCGAGCGCCTGGAGTACCCCGCCCTCATGCACTGCAAGTCCGGGGCGGATCGGGCGGGGATCATGAGCGTTCTCTACCTCCACTTCCGCAAGAACGTCCCGATCCGCGAGGCGATGGGCCAGCTCAGCCTGAAGTACCTGCACATCAAGGCCGGCAAGACCGGGGTGCTGGACTACACTTTCGAGCGCTACCTCGCCGAGGGCGAGCCGGCCGGACTGACCTTTCTGGAATGGGTCGATAGCCCGGCCTACGACCCCGACGCCATCAAGGCGGACTTCCGGTCCAACATGTGGGGCCGGGCCCTGACCGAGATCCTCCTCCGCCGAGAGTAGGTCACGGCGCGTGGCCGTCGGTGTCGGGGTTCAGCAGCTTGTGCGCGTGGATGATGAAGTACCGCATCAGGGCGTTGTCCACCGTTGACTGGGCCTTGGCGCGCCAGGCGTCCACCGCCTCCTGGTAGCTGGCGTAGGCGCCTACCAGATCGATTTTGGACAGATCTCTGAATTCGACCGTGTCGACATCGACGAGCTCGCCGCCGATGACCAGGTGAAGAAGCTGACGATGGGGCATGTCTACGCCTCCTGGAATTCAAACCTGGACCGAGGCGATAGTCCCCGGGAGGTTAAGGATCAATGGACCCTGCCCATCTGCGCGCCGAACCGCGGCGACTCCGTCCCGCATTGGGCCTGATCGGGCAAGGACCGCCTCGAGAACAGCCAATGCCTGGGGACTACTTGCCGGCGATCGACAGGCTGTCGACCAGCAGGGAGGGCGAATTGGCCGAGCCCCGAGACTCCAGGTCCGAACCGGGGACCAGACGGGCGTAGATCTCGGGCAATGCACCCGCCACGGTGATCTCCGAGACCGGATAGGCGATCTCCCCGTTCTCGAACCAGAAGCCCGAGCAACCGACGGACCAGTCGCCCGTGTTGGCGTTCAGCGAGGGACCAAACATAGAGGTCACCAGGAGCCCGGTCCCGGCGTCGGACATCAGGCCGGCTAGGTCGCGGTCGCCGGGCTCCAGGGTCAGGTTGGAGGTTCCTACGCCTGCAGGCCCCGCCGACCCCCTGGACGCATGCCCGGTCGGGGCCATGCCCAGCTGGCGCGCCGAGGCCGCGTTATGGAGCCAGGTGGTCAGGACGCCCCTGTCCACAAGGGTGGTCCGCCGGTTCACCGCGCCCTCGTCGTCGAAGGGTGAGGAGCCGAGGCCTCGCGGTCTGTGGGGGTCGTCGATGAGGTTCACGCCGGGTGCGAAGACGGCTTGGCCGAGCCGATCCTTCAGGAAGGACACCCCGCGGGCGACAGAGGGGCCGCTGATGGCCCCGAGGAAGGGGCCAACAAGTGAAGTGGCGATGCGGTTCTCGAAGATGACCGGCGCCGCGGTCGAGGCGATCTTTCGGGCGCCGAGGCGGGACGCAGCCCGGCGGGCGGCCTCCCGGCCGACCTTTTCAGGTGCGGGCAGGTCTGCGAACCAGCGACGGGACAGGCCGTCATAGCCGCTCTCCATGCCTTCGCCCTCGCCGGCGATGACGGCCGCGCCGACGTGGAAGCCGGTCGCACGATGCTCGCCAAAGAAACCGTTGGACGTCGCCAGGCGCCAGGCGGACCTCGACGAAGAGGCCGATCCCCCATCGGAATTGGCGATGCGGGGCATGTCCAGGGCGGCCGCCTCGGCCTCTCGGGCCAGGGCCTCAAGGGTCTCGGGATCGGGGTCGGCGGGATCGAACAGGTCAAGGACCGGGTGGGGTCCGCACGCCAGGGCGCCCGCCTCGAGAAGCCCCGACCAGGGATCCTCCGGGGCCAGACGCGCCATGGCGACCGCCCGCTCCACCAGCCGGGCCCGGCCGTCGGCGGTGATGTCCGAGCCGGAGACTGTGGCGTGGCGCTTGCCGATGAAGACGCGCAGGCTGAGGTCCCGGGACTCCTCGCGCTCGACCTCTTCCAGTCCGCCATGTCTGACGGTGACCGACAGGGACTGATGTTCGGCTTCGATGGCCTCGGCGGCGTCCGCCCCCGCTCTGAGGGCGGCGACGACGAGGTCTTCAGACAGTTGGATGCTCATTCACGCCATATGGCCGCCCGGCGCCACGGGGGCAAGCCGCTGGGGCCCGGCGTCAGGGTAAGGCGTAGAAGAGGAGAGCAACCGCCAGGTAGATGTAGGCCCCCCAGGTGACCGCCACGCCGGCCGCTCTCAGGGGGGAGGCCTCTCCGGACCGGGACAGGACGATGGCGTGGGTCAGCCTGCCGCCGAACAGGACGAGGCCCGCCGGATGAACCGCAAGGGCCGGGGCGCCGGCCAGGGTCAGGGCGGCAAGACCGACCAGGCCCATCGGGATGTACTCCGTGGCGTTGCCGAAGGCGCGGATGGCGCAGGCCAGGTCCGGCACGCCGCCGTCGCCCAGGGCCACGCCGTGACGACGGCGTTGGCGCACCACCAGAAGGGACAGGCCCAGCAGCAACAAGAGATGCAGAGCGGTCCAGAGGGCCAGGGCGTGGCCGGCGGGGATCGGGTCCATGAGCATCGCCTCCGGGTTCACCACCGCTGATTGTCGCCTCTTCCCGCCTCCTCGTCCACTTTCGAAGCGTCGATCGCCCGGCCGGGGTGCACGGTCGTGCCCCGACCTGCCGTCTTGCCGAAGGCCCGGGCCGGTCTAGAGTGGGGTGCGATGAAGCAGATCGACCTTGACGACCTACCGCCCCGGGCGGCCCAGATTCTCGCCGGCCTCGCCGCTGGAGAGCCCCTGCTGCTCGTCCAGAACGGCCTGGTCATGGGTCGGCTGACCGGCGGCGGGGCGGAGACTGGCGCCGATGCGGACGCCGTCTCGGCGCCGGACGCCGCCGCCGGGCCGCCCCTCGCGGGAGAGGCCCGGGCGGCTGAGATATTCGAGCATTTCCGGTCACTCATGGAAGACGACTTCTAGCCGAGGAAGGCCCAGGAGCCTCTACCAGGCCAGTGCGACACCGTCCTTGCGCATCTCAGTGGCCGCAGCGTACCGGCCGGGCCAGCGCTCGATCGCCTGATAACCGCCGAACCCGCCGTCGCTCTCGCCAATCGACCACCCCATGGCGGCGAGCGCAGCGCGGGTCGCCTGCGGGACGCCGCGCTCCAGCCGAAGCAGCCCCGCGCCGGGGCGAGCCGCCTCGCCGGTGGGTTCAGGGGAGCCCTCATGGCGCCAGCGTGGCGCATCCCCGGACTCCTGCACGCCGAGACCGAAGTCGACCATATTGGAAAGGATCTGGGCCTGTCCCTGGGGCTGCATGTCCCCGCCCATGACGCCGAAAGCCAGCCAGGGCGCACCGTCGCGGACCGCAAAGCCGGGGATGATCGTCTGGAAGGGACGCTTGCCCGGAGCGTAGAGGTTGGGGTGGCCGTCCTGCAGGGCGAAGAGTTCGCCGCGGTTCTGGAGCATGAAGCCCAGTCCATCCGGCGCCAGTCCGGACCCCATGCCCCGGTAGTTGGACTGGATGAAGGAGGCCATCATCCCGTCAGCGTCGGCGGTGCAGAAGTAGGTGGTGTCGCCTCGGGAAGGCGCCTGGCCCGGGTGCAGGTCGGAGAGGATGGCGTCGGGCCGGATGCGCCGCGCCCGCTCTGCGGCATAGGTCTTGGACAGGAGCCAGTCGGTGGGAATCCTGGCGAAGTCCGGATCGGCGAAGTAACGGGCGCGATCCTCGAACGCCAGGCGCTTGGCCTCGACCCCATGATGGATGGCGCCTGCGGACTGGAAGCCCATGCCGGCGATGTCGAAGGTCTCCATCATGTTGAGAATCTGCAGGGTCGACAGGCCCTGGCTGCTGGGCGACAGGCCAAAGACCTCGACCCCGCGGTAGAGCGTCTTGCGGGGCGGATCCCAGCGGGCGCGGTGTGCGGCGAAGTCGGACCGCGTCATCCAGCCGCCGATCCGCTTGAAGTAGCCTTCGATCCGTTCGGCGATCTCGCCCTCATAGAAGGCCTCGCGCCCGCCTGCGGCGATGAGGTCGTAGGTCCGGGCGAGGTCCGGATTGGCGAAGATTTCGCCCTCCACGGGCGTCCGCCCTCCGGGCGCCCAGGTCCGCCTGAAGTTCTCGACCTCCTCGATGCCGGCGCCGGGCCGGGTGAAACCCCTCAGCGACCTGGCCAGATAGTAGGCGACGTTCTGGCTGACTGGGGCGCCTTCCCGGGCGAGGGTTGCGGCCGGCGCCAGAAGATCCTTCCAGGGCAGCTTCCCGTAGCGCTGGTGCAGGGTCCACCAGGCGTCCACCGCGCCGGGGACGCTGACGGAGATCGCGCCGAAGGAGGGGATCAGTCCCTTGACCGCCCGGGAGCGCACGGTCTCCAGGCTCAGCCCCTTCGGGCTGCGCCCCGATCCATTCAGGCCCTCGACCCGTCGCGTCCGCGGGTCCCAGAGCATGGCGAAGGCGTCGCCGCCGATTCCGCAGGCGATGGGCTCGACGAACCCGAGGACGGCGTTCGCGGCGATGGCGGCGTCCACGGCCGAGCCCCCCCGGCGGAGGATGTCTATGGCGGTCTGGGTGGCCAGGGGATGGGCTGTCGCCGCAGCGCCATGGACGCCCCAGGCCGCGCTCCGGCTGGCGAAGGTGGCGCCGTCGATCCGGTCCCCGGGGCCGACGTCCGACCGGTTACGGTTGGGATTGGCCTCCCGGCTCTGGGCGATGGCGCCGCCAGCGGCGGCCAGGCCGGGCAGGGTGGCGAGGAAGGTGCGTCTCAGCATGGGCCGGGTTCCGGGTCTCAATGCCGGCCGGCAGGCTCGGCGGCGTCGCCTGAGGACTAGCGCGGCTCGAAGGTCAGCGCCAGGAAGCTGAGGGCGTCGTCGATGGGAATGAAGAAGTTTAGGCCCTGGGTGCGGTCGGCGGGTTCAGAGGCGTACCTCGACACCGTCACGGCCACGACCCTGCCGGATTCGTCGAGGAGGGGGCCACCGCTATTGCCGGGATTGACCGCCGTATCGCTCTGGATGAACCGGTATCCGGCCAGGGTCCGGCTGGCCGAGATCACGCCGCGGGTCAGGGTGCCCTGAAGCCGGGTCTCCATGGGGGTTCCAAGGGCGAAGACGGTCTCGCCCTGCCGCACCGGTTCGCTCCGCAGCCGAAGGACGGGGCCCGGCCGGGGGTCGGTTCGGATCAGGGCCACATCGCGCCCGGCGTCCGAGCGGATGACTTCGCCGATACTTTCCGAGCCATCGGACCAGCGAAGTTTGAGGAGGCGGGTGGAGCCCACCACGTGGCGGTTGGTCAGCAGATACCCCTGCTCCGAGACCAGGAAGGCGGTGCCCAGGCTGGCGCCGGTCATTACAGCGGCCACCGCCTGGTGCGCCTCGGGCACGCTCGCCAGCGTCTTGCCCGACGTGAGCCGGAGGGGTTCGCCGGGCTGGGGCTCCACAAGGCCAGAAGCGGCTCGGATGGGGGTGGTGACCGCCTTCCGGAAACCGTCGTCGGCGGCGAGGGCGCGCAGGCTGTCACGCATGAGGGCCTGGTAGATCGCCTCGGGAGCATTGATGACCGGGGTGGCGGTCTCGACCCTGACCGTGCTGCGGATCCTGGCGATGGTCCGGGACAGGGCCGGGACGTAGATCTGCCATTCCACGGTCATCTGCCCCACCCCGGTGCCGATGGCCGTCTCCATGTCCAGTTTCTGCTCGCCCGGCATGAAGCCGCCGCAGGCCGAGAAACTGTAGTCGGTGATCAGGCCGCCGACCTGGAGGTCGCCTGCCGGGGCCTCGGCGTCCCGGAACAGGTCGGTGGGATCCCCCGCCACACGGAATCCGAGTCCGGTCAAAGTCTCGTGGAAGATCCGGTCATCCACCTCGGTCTTCTCGAACGCGTCATTGGCTTCGTCCCAGGTCACAAGGCTGTCCGGAGCGCACTTCCTGCCCCAGAGCACGAGTGCGTATGAGGCGCCATGCCGGATCGACGAGGAGATCCGGGCCAGGCCGAGGGTCTGGCTGGGCCTGTCCGCCTCCAGGGGCCGGTCGACGACGGTCGCCGGCGGCGGCTTGGAGAACACCGACAGGTCGGGCAGTTCGGCGGCGATGACGGGCCCTGCAAGGCTGAAGGTTGCGATGGCGAGGAAGGCGCCGAGCCAGGACGGACGCATCGGAGGGGAGGCTGCCGGCGCGCGCCGCCCACAGGGCTGGTCCGGGGCAGTGGGCAGGAGGTTCATCGCGGCATGCCTTACGATTGTTCCTTTTATGTTCACACTGGATCAGCCGGGCGGGAATGTCCAGACCGCTGTGCGCTTCACTTCCATGTCCTCGAGTTCGCGGGTCGTGTGCACCTGGTACTCGGCGAGGCGGACCAAACCCTCTCGTGGAAAGTAGGATCGCCCCGGGTCGCCGATCAGCACCCGGGCCCCGCGCCGTGCGCCCGCCTCCAGCCAGGCCATGACTCTGGTCGCGAGGGGCTTCTCGTAGCAGATGTCCCCGGCGAGGATGACGTCGGCCTCAGGCGGCGGGTGATCCAGGAGGTCCTGATCGGTGAAGTCGGCGACCACGCCGTTGGCCTCGGCGTTGAGGGTCAGCGCCGCGCCGCAGAACCCGTCGATGTCCGCCGCCAGGACGCTTCGGGCGCCCGCCCGCGCCGCGGCGATGGCGACGATCCCCGACCCGGAGGCGAAGTCCACCACTCGAAGTCCGGCGACGGTCTGCGGCGCATCAAGGATGTAGCGGGCCAGGGCCTGCCCCCCTGCCCAGGCGAAGGCCCAGAAGGGCGGCGGCAGGCCGATCTTCTCCAGGGCCTCCTCCGTCATGCGCCAGATAGGCGTGATCTCGTCGGCGAGGTGCAGAGACAGTTCGGGAGTGTGGGGTGGGGTCTGGAGGCGGGTGTTCGTCAGGATGAAGGCCCGTCGGCTTTCGGGATCGGCGCCGATCATCAGACGGCCGCAGCAGTCGCGGCGGGCGTCTCCGGCCTGGAGGTGGCGCGGGCGAGCACCACCCGGTAGCCGCCCGGCTCGTGCAGCATGGCGCCCAGCACGCCCTTTTGCGCCAGCAGCCGATGCGCCCGGGGCAGGCTGTAGCAGGGCAGGTGCATGAACATATGATGCTCGCAGTGATAGTTGACCCAGTAGGGCGCCAGGAGCGCCCGGGCGAGCCATCCGGCCCGGGTGGTCCGCGCCTGGCGCAGGGGGTCGGGCTCCCCCCGGGCGATGCAGGCGTGTTCGGCGATGTTGCGGAGCCGGGTGATAACCGGGAACCAGGTCGCCTGGGGCAGGACCCAGAAGACCGGCCAGGCCCACCAGACCCCGAAGGCGCCGCCGATGAGGGTGAGCACCACGCCGCCCAGCAGCCAGCGGCGCTTGCGACGGACCTCCTCGGCCAGGATGGGCAGGACCGGCTGGCCGGGCGCGCGCGCCTTCAGGCGGCGGACCAGGTCTCCGAACCTCTGCTTGAAGAAGGTCTGACCCGTCAGGTCCCGCAGCATCTTCCTGCGCAGGGAGGTGCGGGTGATGGGAAAGGGCGCGGACAAACCGATGTCCGGGTCCTCGTCCTGCTGGGCGTACTTGTGATGACCGAGATGGTAGGCCCGATACCTCAGGAGTCCGCCACCGGTGAGCCATTCCCCCGCGAGGTCGTTGACGCGCGGGTTCGGGTGCAGGGCGCCGTGTGCGGCGTCGTGCATCAGGATCGAAAGGCCCAACTGCCGTCCCCCGATGATCATCACCGCCAGGGGCAGGGTCAGGGGCCAGATCACCGCCATCGCCGCGGCCGCGAAGATCACAGCCCAGGCGTGCGCCAGCAGGGCCAAGCCCTTCCAGCGCGAGCGGCGGGCGAGGGGCGCCCATTCCGCGGGGCTGAAATAGGCCTTGGGGTCGACGCGGGCGGCGGCGGGCATGACAGTCAGGCCCGGATCAGCCGGTGATCGGCTTCAGGATGACCTCGACCCTGCGATTCTTGGCCCGGCCGTCCGGTGTGCTGTTATCGGCGACGGGGGCGGTGGCGCCCCGGCCCATGACGAACAGCCGCTCACGCATCACGCCGCCGGCGGTGACGAGATACTCAGCGACCGACCCGGCGCGTCGTTCGGACAGGCCCTGATTGTAGTCAGCGGACCCCGTGGAGTCTGCGTGGCCGATCACGTCCACGGTCGTCTGGGGATATTTGTTGAGGGTGCCGGCGACGTCGTTCAGCACGACGTAGAACTGCGGCTTGATCTCCGAGCGGTTGGTGTCGAAGGTCACGTCGCCGGGCATCTGCAGGACGATGTTGTCGCCCTGCCGCTCGACGTTGACGCCGGTGCCGGCCAGCTCCCGGCGGAGCTCGGCCTGCTGCTTGTCCATGTAGCTGCCGATCGCCGTGCCTGCGAGGGCGCCCAGTCCGGCGCCGATCAGGGCGTTCTTCCGGCCCTGGTCGGCGTTGTTGGTGTTGGTCAGGTAACCCAGGGCGGCGCCGGCCAGCGCGCCAGTGAGGGCGCCGGTCTTGGTGTTGCTGCGCACCGTCTCGCCGGTCGTGGCGTCGATGGTGGTGCAGGCGGTGAGGGCCAGGGCGCCGGCGAGGCAGGCGGCGAGAGCGAGGACCTTGCGCATGGGGTATTCTCCGTTTGCCAGGAGGTGGACCCCGGGAGAGGGGCGGGGTCAAGGATCGCAGGGGGTTGTGACCGGATTCAGGCGCCCGTCAGGACGGGAAGGGTCTCAAGGCCCCGGAAGAAGGGAAGCTTGCGCCACGAGGGCTCGGCCGTCGGATCGGCCAGGGCGAGGTCCGGATAGCGGGCGAAGAGCCGCGGCAGGGCGACCTGGGCCTCCAGCCGGGCGAGGGGCGCGCCGATGCAGATGTGGGCGCCGCCGCCGAAGGACATGTGCGGAACCTTCTTCCGGGTGATGTCGAAGACGTCCGGGTTCTCGAAGGCTTCGGGGTCACGGTTGGCCCCCCTCAGGAGGAGATTGACGCTGCGGGTCCTGGCGATCGGGCAGCCGCTGATCTCGAGGTCGCGGGAGGCGACCCTCGAGGTGGCGTCGACGGGGGGGTCGAAGCGCAGCACCTCTTCCACCAGGGCGGCGGCGAGGCCGGGATCGGCCATCAGCTTGGCCTTCTCCGAGGGG
>JBJTFE010000392.1:0-2716 GCA_046093265.1 Phenylobacterium sp.
CACGCCATCGCGGCGGGTGACAAGGTTCTGATCGTCTTCGAGGGCCGCGACGCAGCGGGGAAGGACGGCTCGATCCAGCGGATCACCGAGCACCTGTCGACCCGCGCGACCCGGGTGATCGCGCCCCCCAAGCCCTCGGACCGCGAGAAGAGCCAGTGGTTCTTCCAGCGCTACGTCCAGTGGCTTCCGGCCGCCGGCGAGACCGTCATCTTCAACCGCTCCTGGTACAACCGCGGCGGGGTGGAGCCGGTCATGAGCTTCTGCACCGCGGATGAACATGAACACTTCCTGCGCGAGGTCCCGGCCTTCGAGGGCATGCTGGTCGAGAGCGGAGTCCGGCTGGTGAAGCTCTGGCTGGACGTCAGCCGCAAGGAACAGAAGAAGCGCCTCGAGGAGCGGCGGACCGACCCCCTCAAGGCGCTGAAGACCAGCCCGCTGGACGAGGCCGCCCAGTCCCGCTTCGATGACTACACCTCCGCCCGGGACGAGATGCTGAGGCGCACGCACTCGGACAAGGCGCCCTGGACCTGCATCCGGACCGACCAGAAAAAGCCCGCCCGGCTTGCCATCCTGCGACACGTCGTGCGGACCCTGGCGCCCCACGACATCGCCCGCGAGGTGGAGGCCCCCGACCCGGACGTCCTGTTTCCGTTCGAACTCGGCGCCCTGACCGACGGCCGCCTGGCGCGGTGAAGGCCGACCTGTCCGCCCGGGAAGCGCGCCGGCTGGCCCTGGCGGCGCAGGGCTTCGGCCGTCCCTCCCCTTTGACCCCCGGGCGGGCGGACCTGCTGAGGACCTTCCGTCGGCTGGGCGTCGTGCAGATAGACTCCGTCAATGTGCTGGCCCGGTCGCACTACCTGCCCCTCTTCTCGCGCCTTGGCGCCTACCCTCGGGAATGCCTTGAAGGCGCCGCCTGGGGTAACCGGCCCGCCCTTTTCGAGTACTGGATGCACGAGGCCTCGCTGGCGCCGCTTGAGACCCAGCCCCTGATGCGCTGGCGGATGGAGGACGCCGCGTCCGGAGTCGGAGTCTGGCGGGGCGTGGCGGCCTTCCTGCGGAGCCACGGAGACTTCATCGACAGGGTTCTCGGCGAGATCCGGGATCGCGGCCCCCTGACGGCCGCCGAGCTCGGCCTCGGGGCGAAGGGCGCCGGGGGCTGGTGGGGATGGAGCGAGGGCAAGCGGGCCCTGGAGTGCCTCTTCTGGACCGGTCGCCTGACCACGGCGACCCGCCGGAGCGCCTTCGAGCGGGTCTATGGCCTGCCCGGTCAGGTGCATCCCGCCGCCTTGCTGGAGTCACCGGCGCCAGACCGCGACGAGGCCCAGCGAGAGCTCGTCCGCATCGCGGCCCGGGCCCAGGGTGTGGCCACCCTGGCCGACCTGAGGGACTACTTCCGGCTGCCGGCCGCAGACGCCCGCCAGCGGGTCGCCGAGCTCGTCGAGGCCGGCGACCTGCGTCCCGTCCGCGTCGAGGGATGGAGCGCGCCCGCCTTCCTGGCCCCGTCCGCCGGTCGCCCCCGTCCAGTCGCCCACAAAGCGCTGCTCAGCCCTTTCGACAACCTCATCTGGTTCCGCGAGCGGGCGCAGCGGCTCTTCGACGTTCGAATCCGCCTGGAGATCTACACCCCCGCGGAGCGCCGGGTGCACGGTTACTACGTTTTGCCCTTACTGGAGGGCGAGGCGATCACAGCCCGGGTGGATCTCAAGGCGGACCGGAAGGGGCGGAGGCTCCTCGTCCAGGCGACCCACGCCGAGCCGGCGGCCGGCCCGCAGACCCCGGAAGCCCTGGCGCGGAACCTGCGGCGCATGGCCGGCTGGCTTGGGCTTGAGTCGGTGTCCGTGGTGCCCCGCGGCGACCTCGCCGGGCGTCTTGGCGCCGAGCTTTCCGGGGACGACTGCGCCGTCTAGCCCGAAGCTTTCGGGATCATCACCAGCCAGGGGGTTGGCGCGGCGCGGAACTCCCAGACCGCCAGCAGCTGGTCCAGATGGCTGCGGTTGCGCAGCAGGTCCGGCAGGGGCGCGGTCTTGGGGCCCGGCCAGACCTCGGCGATGTCGTGGGTGGGCCCGAACCGGGCGAGAAGCCGCTCCCGCACGCCGGGTCGATAGACGTCGTGGGTCTCGACGATCAGCCGCATGCCGGCCAGGGCGGGCGCGAGGTCGGGCCGCAGCAGGTCGTCCTCCGCGCCTTCGATGTCCACGATCACCAGGCTGCGCCGGCCGGCGAAGCGTTCGAAATCCGCAGGCTGGAAGAGGCCGCCCGTGTGGACCCTGTCGGCGACGCCGTTCATCTCGGCCATCCGGCGGCAGGCGTCGAGGGCCGCGTCGGCCGTGTCGTGGGCGAAGATCTCGGCCCGCGGCGCCAGGCGGGCCAGGCCGACGGCGTAGTAGCCCTCTGCGCAGCCGATATCGAGGATCACCTCGGGGTCCTCCGCCAGAGCGGCGGAAAGGTGGGGATGCAGTTCGTCCTCGTAGGTCCCGATCAGGCGGGGAGCCAGGGCGCCCTCGGCGGCGGACTCCAGGTAGGCCATGCCTGCGAAGGGGCCGCCCAGCACCTTGCCGCCAGACTGCGTCCTGAGGGCCTGGGCGATCATGCGCGAACGCCAGATGGCCAGAACCCTCAGCCCCAGCGCGGCGCCTTCGGGCGTCGAGAGACCGCCGGGGGCGTCCAGCCGGGCGCGGAACCACTCCCGGACCGTCTCAAGATAGCTGGCCATCCG
>JBJTFE010000393.1:0-2128 GCA_046093265.1 Phenylobacterium sp.
CCTGGCCTGTCAGCACGTCAACCTGACGCAGCTTGGCGATGATCTCTTCGGGCTTGTGACGCTTCCTGGCCATGTTCGGCTCCATCCATTCTGGTCCTCAGACCAACATAAGGGATGGACCACTTCAAAGGGCGCAGACCACACGGGCCCCATCGAGAAGCAGCGAGATTTCCGAAGTCACGTACATGCGCCGCTTACGCTCTTCGAGCTCACGAAGTGGCGCGCGCAGCACAAGTTCCGCGCGAACCGCATGACCACATCTAAACGAAGTTGATCTATAAGTCAACTTTTCAGGCGCCCACACCCAGACCCGATGGTAGCCTGACAGAACGCCGCCGATTCTGATAACCTCACTGAATGGCAGACGACCCTAAACCCCAACTCGGCAAGTTCGCCGACCTGGCCCGCCAGCTAGGAGCCGACGAAGACCCCGCTAACTTTGAAGAGACGGTGAGGAAGATCGTGCCGAAGGCTTTGGTGGCACCTACTTCTTCCGGGGAGCTCGAGGCTTAGGCGGGGGTTCAGCGCGCCCGACAAACTCACACTGGTCTAAGACCCAGCCGTACACGTTGTTTTGGCTCACCCGCCCAGTGAACTCTATCCAGTCGCCGGGCTTGACGACTTCCAGAGCCGCCGCTTGATCCAGATGGAACGACATAGGTCTTGAGTGATCCCACTGATTGTACTCGGTGCCTGCAACGCTAACCGACACGAAGTGTTGGTCTTCCTGAATGTCTGTCACGCAGCCCTTGATCTTCGCCAACTGCTTCGCGTGCGCAGCTAGCTTCCGCTTGGCTTCTAAAGTCGTAGCACCACGGACAAGACCATTGAGGTGCTCAACGGTCAGTGCGGGATTCAGGGCGGGCGGCGGACCAATCTTCGGTCTCGGTGGCGGTTTGCGCGGCTCCCTGTCACCGACGACCAGAAGGCACATTGTGACGGCAACGAATGGGATCAGAGACCACAGCGTCCGGAACGCCAAGGAAGCGGAGTCCGCTGCGGCAAACCGCCAGTAGGCGAGGGCCGCGACTCCGAAAACAGCCGAAATGCCCCACAGCATGCGCGACCGAACACCCACGGTCGAGAGCGCGCCCATCACGCCCGCGATCCCCGCTCCCATAAAGAACAGGAGGATCGTAAGTTTGTCGCCGCCCATCTAGCTATCATGGCATCGATTCCAGACTGTTTGCAAAGTACATAATCGCTAGGCGACTTGAAGCTGCCGCAGTGTTGCAGCGCCGGCCTATCGCCCGCCGGCCGCTTCGGATACACCGCCGCTGCGCAGTGAGTCCTCTACGGGAGCCCGCCAATGTCGCTCGAATCCGCCACCCTGTCCCGCGTCAAGCCGTCCTCCACCATGGCCACGGACCAGAAGGCCCGTGAGCTGAAGGCCCAGGGCCGCGACATCATCAGCCTCGGCGCCGGCGAGCCGGACTTCGACACGCCGGAAAACATCAAGGAAGCGGCGATCCGCGCCATTCGCGAAGGCAAGACCAAGTACACCACGGTCGACGGCATCCCCGAGCTGAAGGAGGCCATCGCGGCCAAGTTCGCTCGCGAGAACGGCCTTTCCTACAAGCCCTCCCAGGTGAACGTCTCGCCGGGCGGCAAGCCGGTGATCTTCAACGCCATGATGGCCACCCTGAACCCCGGCGACGAGGTGATCGTGCCGGCGCCCTACTGGGTCAGCTATCCCGACATGGTCCTGCTGGCCGGCGGGACCCCGGTCTTCGCCCCGACCACGGCGGCGAGCGGCTTCAAGCTGAAGCCCGCCGAGCTGGAGGCCGCCATCACCCCGCGCACCCGGTGGCTGATCCTGAACTCGCCCTCCAACCCCTCGGGCGCGGCCTACACGAAGGACGAGCTGAAGGGCCTGGCCGAGGTGCTCTTGCGCCACCCGCAGGTCTGGATCCTGACCGACGACATGTACGAGCACCTGATGTTCGACGACATGAAGTTCTGGACCCTCGCCCAGGTCGAGCCGGCCCTCTACGAGCGCACCCTGACCATGAACGGGGTCTCCAAGGCCTACGCCATGACCGGCTGGCGGATCGGCTACGCCGCCGGCCCCGAGCCCCTGATCAAGCTGATGGCCAAGGTGATGAGCCAGTCCACTTCCAACCCCTGC
>JBJTFE010000394.1:0-9157 GCA_046093265.1 Phenylobacterium sp.
GACTGCGCCCTCCACATCCTTGCCCGCCACCATCATCAGGTCGGCGACTTCGTCGATGACCACCACAAGATAGGGCATGGGCTGGGGGTCGATCCGCTCGCTTTCGTAGACCGGCCGGCCCTGGTCGTCGAAGCCGGTCTGCACCGTTCGTTCGAAGTGTTCGCCCTTGGCCGTCGCCTCCCGGGCCCGCTCATTGTAAGAGGCCACGTTGCGGACGCCGATCTTGGACATCAGGCGATAGCGGTCCTCCATCTCCCGCACGGTCCACTTCAGGGCGACAATGGCCTTCTTCGGGTCGGTGACCACAGGGGCGAGCAGGTGCGGGATGCCGTCATAGACGCTCAGCTCCAGCATCTTCGGGTCGATCATGATGAACCGGCAGGCCTCGGGCGGCAGGCGGTAGAGGATCGAGAGGATCATGGCGTTCACACCCACCGATTTGCCCGAGCCGGTGGTGCCGGCGATCAGCAGGTGGGGCATCTTGGCCAGGTCGGCGATGTAGGGTTCGCCGCCGATGTTCTCGCCTAGGGCCATGGGCAGGGCGTGCCCGGTCTTCTCATACTCAGGGCTGGACAGGAGGTCGCGCAGATAGACCGTCTCACGTCGGGCGTTGGGCAGCTCGATGCCGATGGCGTTGCGACCGGGCACGACCGCTACGCGACAGGCGGCCACCGACATGGACCTTGCGATGTCGTCGGCCAGGGCGACCACCCGGGCCGACTTCACGCCGGGGGCGGGAACAAGTTCGTAGAGCGTGACCACCGGGCCCGGCCGGATCTGGTCGATCTGGCCGCGAACGCCGAATTCCGCCAGCACGCCTTCGAGAAGCTGGGCGTTCTGGCGCAGGGCGGCCTCATCGAACTGGGCGGCGCGCGGGCCGGACCGGGCGAGCATGGATAACTCGGGCAGGATGAACCCCTCGCCCCGGGCGAAGTCCAGGACGCCTTGGGCCTCCCGCGTCTCGCGCCCGGATTCCCTGGCGGCCTTTGGCGGTTTGATTGCGGGCGCCCCGGTTGAGGTCGGGTCCGGATCCCCGGAACTCCGGTCGTCACCCTCCCGCTCGGGGGCGGTCGGGGTCGGGGCGAGAGACTCGGCCTGTCGGCGTCGCGAGGTCTCGCCCCCGGGAGCGCCCGAGGGTTCCGGCGCGAAAGGGGAGCGGGCGGCCCCCGCCAGCTTGCGGCGCTTGAGCCAGTCGACGAAGCGCCCCCCGGCGGCAATGAAATCGCCTCCCCGTATGCCCAGGGCGTAGACGAGACCCCAGATCCCCAGCGCGCCCAGAACCAGCGCCGTGACCTCGCGGCCGAGGGAGACGCCGAACTCCGCCAGCGCCGCTCCGCCCAGCGAGAGAAGAGCGTCGCCGGCAAGTCCTCCGAGACCCACCGCCAGAGGCCAGAAACCGGGGGTCGGGGCCCAGCCCAGAAGGGCCGCCAGGCCAATGAGCCCCAGACCCCCGCAGACAGCCCGTAGCCGCAGGGCTGGACGCCCGGCGTCAGGATCGGGCCCGGCCAGTCTGGCGAGCCCGAGCACAAGAAGCAGGAGCGCCCCGGCCGCAACCGAGAGCCCGAGGGTCTGCAGCCCGAAATCCGCCAACGCGGCCCCGCCATATCCCAGGAGATTGGCGGGCGCCGCCCCCGTGGAAGCGTTGAAGCTGGCGTCCGTGATGTTCCAGGTCGCCAGGGCGGCCGCCAGCGCCACTCCGGCCGCTGCGGCGAGCGCGCCGCGCGCCCGGGCGGAAAACGGATGGACCCAGACCGCCCCGGCGATCTCAAGTCCTCTGCCCAGTCCTCGCTTGGGGGCCGCCCGCGCCATACCGCATCACCTCTCCGGTTCAGGCGGACATTTTCGCCGCAAGAGGGTTAAGGGGCGTTTACCGCAACCGCCGCCCGCCCAAGCTCAGCCCTGGGATCAGGCGTTGCAGCGCGCGCGAGGGCGCGGAACGGGTCCGGATCGAGGCGCGCGGAACCCGTCCCGGTCCGAGGGCCAGTTCCCTCACGCCGGAACATGATCTAGGAAGGTCGCATGTGGTCCATGCCCCGCAATCTCCGGAAGATCGCCTTTTTCCTGATCTGCCTGATGGCCCTGGCCGGCTTCATTTCCGGCTTTCTCGGGACGCGCGAGGTCGCGTATCTCCCCGGCGAGTCCCCTGCGGCCGCACCGGCGGCCAACCCTCAGACAGCGGCCCCCGAAGTCACCCCGCTCACGACCGACCCGCCGCCGCCGCCGATCCCGGAAGACAAGCCGCCGCCCGAGGCCGTCAAAACTGAGGAGAAGCCGAAACCCGCGCCGGAGACGCCTCCCGCCGCCCCTTCCGCCAGAACGCCGGCGGGTCAGGATGCTGTGGGCGATGTGATTCAGGGGGCGGAAGCGACGGCGACGCAGCCGCCGCCCTACTAGTTCGCGCTGCGATTACCGGCCCCTCCCGGTCATAACGGAATCTAAACTTCGAAGACCCCGGCCCCGCCGGCCTCCTCGCCCCAGGCCAGCCTGCGGGCCTTGCGGCTGAAGGCGAGCGCCGAGATCGCCTCGCCCTTCTCGGCCTTGTGCATGTCGATCCTCTGGCCTGTCAGGTCGCAGGTCCAGACCCGTCCGTCCTCCAGCCCTGCGGCGACCAGGCGGGAATCGGGGTCTCCCGCCACCCGGGCGACCAGCACCGCTTCGTCATAGCCGACCTCCGCCGCCTGCTTTCCCAGCGGGCCGGCCGGCCCCGTGAACGGCCAGACGACCACGCCGTTGGCGCCCGAGGTGGCCAGCATCTGGCCCTTAGAGAGAAAGGCCAGGCTTTTCACCTTGGCCGGGTAGCCCCCCATCTTGAGATTCTTGTCATCGGCCACGCGCCAGCCGTGCAGGGCGTTCTCCTGCATGGCGCTCATCAGAAACTTGCCGTCCGGGCTCCAGGCCAGGGCGATGTGACTGCCGGCCCATTTCAGGATCTCGGGCTTCTGCTCGGCGATCCGGGCGTACCAGAGCCAGGCGCCGCCATAGGTCGCCGCCGCCAGTCGCCGGCCACGCGGGTCGAAGGCCAGGTCCGTGACCGACCGCTCCTGCTGGAAGCTGCGCCGGAAGGCCGGGTCTGCGACGTCGCGGACCTGGACCTCGCGACCGCACGCCCAGGCGACAAGTCCGGACTGGGGACTGGCGGAGATGGCGTCGATCCATCGCCCCGGCGACCGCTCGAGCGTCTCGCAGCCCGACGCCCGGGTCCACACCAGGGCGCCATCGTCGCCCCCCGTCAGCACGCCCTGGCCGGTGGGATGGGCGACAGCACAGAGGACCGCCCCCTCGTGGGCCTGATGCACGGCTCCGTCCTCGGACCGGACCGTCCCGTCCCCCAGGGCGAACCAGGCCTTGTCCTGCGAATCGAACAGGACGGCGGTCACGAAGGCGTCGAAAGCATGGGTCATGCCGTCTCAATAGCGCCAGCAGGGGCCTGAGGGGAGGGGGTGCGTCGGGTAGGGGCTTTACAATCCCGATCCGATTGGCGAAGGGTTTTTCAACACAGCCGGACGCCCTGGCGCGTCCTGAAGGGAAGGATCGTTTCATGGGTGCGAAGCTTGGCGGCGGTGGCGGCGGGCGCTTCGATCTCGGCCAGAACAGCGAAATCAATGTGACGCCGTTCGTGGACGTGATGCTGGTGCTGCTCATCATCTTCATGGTGTCGATTCCGGCCGCGACGGTGTCGATCAAGCTCGACCTGCCTCCCGCCGTTCCTCCGCCTCCCGGGGCCAAGGTCGAGGAACCGACAGTCATCAACATCCAGAACGACGGCGTCTACATCGGCGAGGCGGCGACCACCGTCGACCGCTTGCCTGCGGACCTGGCCCGCAAGCTCGACAAGCCGGATCCGACCCAGGAGCGGGTCTACATCCGCGCGAACCGTGATGTCCGCTACGGGGAGTTCATGCGCGTGATGAACACGCTGCAGGGCAATGGCTACTTCCAGGTCGCGCTGATCAACGAAGAGCTCTGACGCTCCCGACCCTGAGAGGTCGAAGAAAGGGCCCGCCCGGGGAACCGGGCGGGCCCTTTTCGTTTCCGAGGTCCGGATGTCTCAGGCCGCGCAGGCCTCGAAGCCCGCCCGCAGCGCCTCGGCATCCAGGTTGCGGCCGATGAAGACCAGCCGCGAGACCCGCGGTTCATCCTCGCGCCAGGGCCTCTGCAGGTCGCCTTCGAGGATCATGTGCACCGCCTGGAAGACCAGCCGACGGTCTTCGCCGACGACGCTGATGATGCCCTTGGCCCGCAGGATGTCGGGTCCCTGGGTCTGCAGCACATCATTGATCCAGGCGCTGACACGTGCGCCGTTCATGGGCCGGTCGAGGGTCAGGGAGACGCTGGATATCCCGGCCTCCGCCGCATGGTCGTGTGAATGGCCGTGATCGTGATCGTGGTGATGGTCGTGGCCATGATCATGGTGATCATGGTCGCAGGACTCGTCATGGACGTGCCCGGGCTCGCCATGGGCCGGATTCAGGAACTCGGGCTGGAGTTCGCTGATCCTTTCCAGGTCGAAGCCGCAGCGACCCAGGATCATTTCCAGGGGCACGTTCGAGCGCTGGGCCCGATGAATGGGGGCCAGGGGATTGAGCCGGCGGATCCGGGCCTCGACGTCCCGCAGCTGGGCCTCGCTCACCAGGTCCGTCTTGTTCAGGATGATCTGGTCGGCAAAGGCGATCTGCTCGACCGCCTCCCGGGAGTCGCCAAGGCGGAGGGGAAGATGGAGGGCGTCGACCACGGTCGTGACGCTGTCCAGTTCCGTCCTGGCGCGGACATCGTCGTCGACAAAGAAGGTCTGCGCCACCGGCCCCGGATCCGCCAGGCCCGTTGTCTCGACGATGATAGCGTCGAAACCGCCCTTGCGCTTCATCAGGCCGGAGAGGACGCGGATCAGGTCGCCGCGCACCGTGCAGCAGACGCAGCCGTTGTTCATCTCGAAGACTTCCTCGTCCGCGCCGACGATGAGGTCGTTGTCGATGCCGACCTCGCCGAACTCGTTGACGATGACCGCATACCGACGGCCGTGATCCTCCGAGAGGATGCGGTTCAGGAGGGTTGTCTTGCCGGCTCCGAGATAGCCGGTGAGAACGGTTACGGGGGTCTTCTGGCTCATGGCCCTACATCTAGTCGCTCGGATCGCCGGGGGAAACCTCGGACGCGCCTTGGAGTGTCGAGGTTATCCGTGTTACAAAATTACACTTACCGGTCCGCCGTTTCCTGCAGGTCGATTTTTTCTTGTCCCTCGTTCGCCCCCACCCTGATGAGTCCGGCGTCTTCGTCGACGTGCACCGGAACGAGAGACGGACTTGGCTGGCCGCCCTCCTGGTCGCCGTTGCCTCCGCCGTCCAGGTCGGCGCCGGACTCACTTTCGGCTCCGTGGCCCTGGTCGCCAACGGCGCGCATTCCGGCGCCCACGTCGCTGCCCTTGGCGTGGCGGGAGCCGCCTACTGGGTGGCCCGGCGCAACGAAGGCAATGCGCGCTTCGCCCACGGCGCGGGTCGGATCGGCGACCTCGCGGCCTTCGCCAATGCAGTGCTCCTGGCCCTCGCCGCCCTCGGCCTCGCCGCCGAGAGCCTGTCCCGGCTGATCACGCCGGAGGTCCCGGAGTATCCCGCCTCCCTCTACGCCGCCGCCGGCGGACTGGTCCTCAACCTCGCGTGCATGGCCCTGCTCCGACCGGCCCTGGCCGACCGGCGGGAGTCGTCCGGCGATATCAACCTGTCCGCGGCTCATCTGCACGTGACCGCCGACGCCGTGGTCGCCGCCCTCACCCTGGCGGGTCTCGCCGCCGCCTGGCGACTGGGCTGGACCTGGGCGGATCCGGTCATGGCCCTGGTCGGGGCGGCTCTGATAGCCCATTTCGCCACCACCATCGTGCGCCGCGCCGCCGCCGCGCTTCTTGATGTCCGTCAGACCCCCGCCCTGGAGGTGGAGATATCCCGCAGGCTGGAGGGGTCCGGGATCGTCGCCTGCGAGGTCCGGGCCTGGCGGACGGGCCCCGGAAAGAGCGCTGTCTCCATCCGGCTTCACTCGCCGCATTCCGAGGCGCCGGACCAGATCCGTCAGGCGCTCGGGGACCTTCCTGGAGTCAGTCGCGTCAGTCTCGACCTTCTCTGATCCCCGAAGCTTGACGCCGCGCCCCGGATCAGGGCTGTAAAACGCATGTCCGATCCACGCCCCGGTCTGGCCCTGCCTCCTGCGCCGCCTCCGCCCGGTATGATCTGGGGCCTTGTCCGGCTGCTCCTGGGGGTTATCGACGTCGCATGGCGGTTCGTCGGAGCTGTGGGGTATGGGCTCAGGGCTATGCCGCATGTTCTGAAACGTATTCCGGAGATGGCGGCCGACCTTGGGGTTTCCGCACTGCTTCTGGGCTTTCGGAGGCCAGCGGCAACCGTTTCCGTGGGGTTGCTTCTGGCGGCGGGCCCAATCGCCGCCGCGTCTCCCCTGTTCCGGAGCCTTGATCCGGGGCGACCGACCGCCAAGGCGGGGCCGCCCCGAGCGTCCGTTCCGCCCCGCAGGGCCCCAGATCTTGCGTCCCGCCCGGCGCCGCCCCCGCCCACAGAGCTTGTCGCCCGGCTGACCAGCCTCGATCCCGGGTTCCGGCGTCCCGTCGGCATCGCCGTCATGGATCTGCAGAGCGGCTGGCTGGCGGCGTCCCAGGGGGACCGCGCCTTTCCCCAGCAGAGCGTTTCCAAGCTCTGGGTCGCCCTTACCGTCATGGACGGTGTGGATTCCGGGCGGCTCAGCCTGGACCAGCGCGTCGTCCTGACGGACGCGGACCGCAGCGTCTTCAACCAGCCCGTCTCCCATCTCATCGAGAACGGTGTCTACGAGACCACCATCGGCGAGCTCGTCAGCCGCGCCCTGATCCAGTCGGACAATGCGGCGAACGACAAGCTCATGGCGCTGGCGGGCGGGCCGTCCGCCGTGCAGGCCTTCCTGGAGTCCCGGGGCATTTCCGGCATTCGCCTTGCGGAAGACGAGCGGCGACTTCAGGCGCGTATCGCCGGCCTGACCTGGAGCCCGGAGCTCTCGGCCTACGGCGCCTTCGAGAACGCCCGCGCCCGCCTGGACCCCGAGGCCCGCGCCGCTTCGCTCGCCGCCTATGTCGAGAAGCCATTCGACGGCGCCACGCCCGCCGGCGTGGTCCGCGCCCTGGCGGCCCTTCATCGGGGTGACCTGCTTTCCCGGTCCTCGACCGATTTCATCCTTTCGACGCTCGGGCGCGTGACCACCGGGCCGATGCGGCTGCGCGGGGGCCTTTCCCCGGGCTGGCGCGTGGCCCACAAGACCGGGACCGGCCAGGATTTCCGGGGTGAGACCTTCGGGTTGAACGACGTGGGCCTGGTGACCGCGCCGGATGGCCGAGTCTATGCGATCGCCGTGCTGGCGCCGCAGGTCCCCAAGGGCTCGCCTTCCCGGCTCCGGGTGTTCCAGAACGTGTCCGCCGCCGTGGTCGATCACTGGCGGGCGGCCGGCTTCGCCGCCACGGAAGGACAGGGCCTGAACCGGGCGGGTTGAGCGCCGCCGCGTTGACTCGGACGGGCGCGCCTGTATAAGAGCCGGCTTCCGTCCGCGGGCCTCCCTGCGGGCGCCGTTTTCTTTGCTACTTCTTCGGGACGCCAATCATGTACGCGGTGATCAGGACCGGCGGCAAACAGTACCGGGTCGAACCCGGGGATGTGCTGGTGGTCGAAAAGCTGGGTGGCGAGCCCGGTGCGGACGTGGCCTTCTCCGACGTGCTGATGCTCGGGGATGGCGCCTCGGTCACCGTGGGCGCCCCGGTCGTGGAAGGCGCCGCAGTCAACGCCACCCTGGTTGAGACCCGCAAGGGCGAGAAGGTCAGGATTTTCAAGAAGACCCGCCGCCAGGGCTATCGCCGCACCCGCGGCCATCGCCAGACCGAGACTGTCCTGCGCGTCACCTCCATCTCCGGCGCCGGCAAGACGGCGGCCTGGGACGGCGTGGTCGACCTGACCCCGAAGGCCCTTCTGGACGCCAAGGCCCGCAACCTGAAGGCCGTTGTGGCGTCACTCGAGGCCGCAATCCCGACCTCCAAGCCGGTGAAGGCGCCCGCCAAGGCGAAGGCTCCCGCGAAGGCCGAGGCCGAGACCCCCAAGGCTGAGGCCCCCAAGGCCGAGACCCCCAAGGCCAAGGCTGCGAAGGCGGCGGCCCCCAAGGCTTCCGCAGGCGAAGTTAAGCCGGCTCCCGCCAAGAAGGCTGCGCCGAAGAAGGCCGCGGCCAAGAAGACCGACCCCGAATAAGCGTCGGACAGAGAGTTCCAGGAGGCCCCCATGGCACACAAGAAATCCGGTGGTTCCTCGCGCAACGGGCGCGACTCGGCGGGCCGCCGCCTCGGCGTGAAGAAGTTCGGCGGCGAAGCCGTCCTCGCCGGCAACATCATCGTGCGCCAGCGCGGCACCAAGTTCTTCCCGGGCGACAATGTCGGCATGGGTAAGGACCACACCCTCTTCGCGACCGCCCACGGCGCCGTGAAGTTCGTCACCAAGCGTGACGACCGCACCTACGTCTGCGTGGAAAACGCAGCCGGCTGACGCGGACCTTTCCGAAGGTCCGCCTGCCCTGGCGGACCGGAGGACCTCCCGAAGCGGGGAGCCCGGACGCCGGGCTCCCCGTTTTCGTATCAGGCCCCCGGCAGAGGGGCCCGGAGGTTCCTGCCATGCTCTCCGTCGACTTTCAGCCCGTCCTCGAGACGCCCCGGCTCCGGCTGAGGCCCTTGCGCACCTCCGACGCCCGGAGGATTGCGGACCTTTGCTCGGACTTCGAGGTGGCGCGCACCACGGCGCGAATTCCCCACCCCTACGGCCTCAGGGACGCCGAGGACTTCCTGGCCCTCGCCGCCGCCCAGGATCCCGCCCGGGATGTGAACTTCGCCCTCGATCATCCCGTCGAGGGGCTGGTGGGCCTGGTGGGCTTCTTCGGCGAACCCGCCCCGGCGACCGAGATCGGCTACTGGCTGGGCCGGCCCTACTGGGGCGCCGGCCTGATGACCGAGGCGGTGACCGCCGCCCTGGCCTGGGCCGCCCGGGACTGGGGCCGGACCCATGTCCGCGCCTGGCGGCTGGACGAGAACCCGGCCTCGGACGCGGTGCTGGTGAAGGCCGGGTTTCTTTACACCGGGGAACGCCGCCAGACCTTCGTG
>JBJTFE010000395.1:0-22500 GCA_046093265.1 Phenylobacterium sp.
GGTGCGGCTCTGGCCCCTGTCCCGGCCGGAGCTTCCGAAGCCCTTCGCCCGGGTCCTCGGAGGACCGCTGACCGCCTTCCAGGAGACGGCGCTTCGGGCCGCGCCCCTGGGCGCTCTTACGGTCATCGCCGGTGCAGATCACGGCGGCCTGATCCGCGAGCAGCTGGCCGCGCTCGGGCTGTCTGCGGATGTGCTTCTTGAGCCGGAACCCCGGGACTCCGCGCCCGCCATGGCTGCGGCGGCGATCCATCTCCTGCGCCGGGACGAGGAGGCGGTCATGGTGGTGCTGGCCGCCGACCATCACGTCCCCGACGGCGGGGCCTTCCGCGACGCCGTAGTCCGGGCCGCACCGTTCTCGCGGGCGGGGCGGATCGTGACGCTGGGAATCGCGCCGACCTTCCCCTCCACCGCCTATGGCTACATCCGGGCCGGGCGCGGCGAGAGCGTGCGCACGGTCGACGCCTTCATCGAGAAGCCGGACGCGGTCCGCGCCGCCGCCCTGATCGCCGAGGGCTGCCTGTGGAACAGCGGCAACTTCATCGTGCCCGCGACCACCCTCGCCTATGAGCTGGGCCGGCTTGCGCCCGAGGTGCTGGAGGCCGCGGAAGCGGCCGTGGAGACGGCGACGGGACCCGCCGAAGGTCGGCTGCTGGGCGAGGTATTCCGCACCGCGCCGAAGATCTCGATCGACTACGCGGTCATGGAAAAGACCGCCCGCGCGATGGTGGCGGCCGCGGATTTCGTCTGGTCAGACGTGGGCGCTTGGGATGCGGTGCACACCCTTTCGAAGCGGGACGGGCAGGACAACCTGATGATGGGTCGCGTCGCCACCGAAGGCGTAAGCGGGTCCTATATCCGGGCTGAGAACGGCGCCGAGGCGGTTGTGGTGGGTCTGTCGGGGATCGCGGTGGTGGCCGACGCGGGCCGCGTTCTGGTTGCGCCCCTGGCCGACAGTCAGGCCGTCAAGCGGGGCGTGGAGGCGCTGCAAACTCTGGGGCCGGCCGGGTTCGCCGACGTCGCGGAGGCCGCCGCCTGGTACGGCCTGTGGCTCCGCACCGCCGCTCTGCCGGTCTGGTGGACCCTCGGGGCGGACCGCCAGCGGGGCGGCTTCGTCGAGGCCATCGGACAGGACGGGACGCCCTGGCCGTCGCCCCGGCGGGGACGTGTCCAAGGCCGGATGATCTTCGCCTTTGCACAGGCCGGGCTGATGGGGTGGACCGGACCCTGGCGTGAAGCGGCCCGCCATGGGCTGGATGCGCTCCGGAACAGCTTCCTGCGACCCGACGGCCTGATCCGCACCCTTGTCGGCCTCGAGGGAGAGACGCTGGACGACACGCCCTACCTCTACGACCAGGCCTTCGCCCTGCTGGGCCTCGCCAGCCTAGTGCAGGCGGAGGCGGAGGTGGAGGCGGCCGAAGCGCTGGCGAGGCGAATGTGCGCGGGCCTGGAGGCGCTGCGCCACCCGGCTGGCGGGTTCCGGGAGGCGGGCGAGCAGCCGTTTCAGGCCAATGCACACATGCACCTCCTGGAAGCTTCGCTGGCCTGGGAGGCGGCGGGACGGGAGGACTGGCGCGCCCTCTCCGATGAGATCGCCAACCTGGCGCTGGGCGCCTTCATTGATCATCGCGGTGTCTTGTCGGAGTTCTTCGATCCGGACTGGCGAAGGGCAGGCGGCGATGCGGGCCGTCTGGTCGAACCCGGACACCAGTTCGAGTGGGCCTGGCTGCTTGATCGCTGGGGTCGGGCTCGGGGAAGGGCCGATGGCCAGCTCGCTGCAAGGGCCCTCTATGCAACGGGGCTACGGGGCGTTGATCCGCGCCGGGCCTGCGCGGTGAACGCCTTGTGGGAAGACCTGTCTGTGCGGGACGGCTGGGCGCGGCTTTGGCCGCAGACGGAGTTCCTGAAGGCGGCGCTCGCGCTCGGCGAGCCGGACGACGCCCTGCGGGCGGCGACGGGACTGAGGCGGTATCTGGAGACGCCTGTGCGCGGTCTTTGGCGGGACCGCCAGGGTCCCCTCGGCGGCTTCGCCAGGGGCGGCGCGCCGGCGACATCGCTCTACCACATCCTCGGCGCGATCCGTCAGCTCGAGGAACAATCCCCAGCCCTTTCCCGATAAGTGACGTTTTTTTGGACGGCTGACGGGTTGCCGCGCTCGCCTTTTTGCAAAGGTTTGACTACGAGGGCGCGAGTCCCGCGTCCCCGACGACTGCCCCACACCGCCGCCACGGCCTGGAGAAGTTGAACAGATGACTGCGCCCCCGGGCATTCACCCCGCACCGACCCGCCACGCCCGACTGATCGCCTGGGTCGAGGAGATTGCCGCTCTGACTCGGCCAGAAAAGGTTCACTGGTGCGACGGCTCGGACGGGGAATGGCAGGCTCTGACCAAGGAGCTGGAGGCCAGGGGTACGCTGAGGCGCCTGAACCCGGCCAAGCGGCCGAATTCGTTCTACGCCGCTTCGGATCCGGGCGATGTGGCGCGGGTCGAAAGCCGCACCTTCATCTGCTCCGAGAAACAGATCGACGCCGGCCCGACCAACAACTGGGCGGACCCGGCGCAGATGCGGACGAAGATGGGCAGCCTGTTCGAGGGCTGCATGGCGGGCCGGACGATGTACGTATGCCCCTTCAGCATGGGGCCGCTGGGCTCGAAGATCAGCCAGATCGGCGTCGAGATCACCGACAGCGCGTATGTCGCCATCTCCATGCGGGTGATGACCCGGATGGGCGCTGCGGCCCTGGAGCAGCTGGGAGACGACGGCTTCTTCGTCCCGGCCGTCCACACCCTCGGCGCGCCCCTTCAGGCGGGTCAGGCGGACGTTCCCTGGCCCTGCAATCCCGAGAAGTACATCGTCCACTATCCCGAGACCCGCGAGATCTGGTCCTACGGTTCGGGCTATGGCGGCAACGCCCTCTTGGGCAAGAAGTGCTTCGCCCTGCGCATCGCCTCGGTCATGGCCCGGGACGAGGGCTGGCTGGCCGAGCACATGCTGATCCTGAAGCTGACCTCGCCGCAGAACGAGGTGCGCTACGTCGCCGCCGCCTTCCCCAGCGCGTGCGGCAAGACCAACATGGCCATGCTGCAGCCCACCTTGGCCGGCTGGAAGGCCGAGACCGTGGGCGACGACATCTGCTGGATGCGGTTCGGCGGCGACGGCAGGCTCTACGCCATCAATCCGGAAGCGGGTTTCTTTGGCGTCGCCCCCGGCACCAGCAACGAGACCAACCGCAATGCGGTGGCCTCGCTGAACGCCAACTGCGTGTTCACCAATGTGGCCCTCACCGAAGACGGCGACGTCTGGTGGGAAGGCCTGACCAAGACGCCCCCCGCCAATCTGACGGACTGGAAGGGTCGGCCCTGGACCCCCGGTTCCGGCGAACCCGCCGCCCATCCCAACGCACGGTTCACCGTCCCGGCCGGCCAATGCCCTGTGATCGCCCCCGAATGGGAAGACCCGAAGGGCGTGCCGATCTCGGCCATTCTGTTTGGCGGCCGCCGGGCCAGCGCCGTGCCGCTGGTGACCGAGGCCTTCGACTGGGCGCACGGCGTCTTCCTGGCCTCCAATGTGGCCTCCGAGGGGACGGCGGCGGCCGAGAACCGGATCGGCGAGCTGCGCCGCGATCCCTTCGCCATGCTCCCCTTCTGCGGCTACAACATGGGCGACTACTTCCGGCACTGGCTTTCGATCGGCGAGAAGGGCGAGGCCTCGAAACTGCCTCGGATCTACTTCGTGAACTGGTTCCGGAAGGACGCGACCGGTCGCTACGTCTGGCCGGGCTTCGGGGATAACTCCCGGGTTCTGAAATGGGTCTTCGAGCGGCTCGCGGGCCGGGCGCCGGCCCAGGAAACGCCGATCGGAAGAGTACCGACCCCTGAGTCTCTGGACCTGTCGGGCCTGGGTCTTTCCCCCACTGAACTTGAACTCCTGCTCAGCGTCGATCCGGCCGTCTGGCAGGAAGAGGCGGCGCTCATCCCCTCCGCCTATGAGGCCTTCGGAGAGCGCCTGCCCGCAGATCTGTGGCGACAGTACGAGGCTCTTCAGGGGCGGCTTGAAGTCGCTCTGCGGTCCGCAGCGGCCCTGGTGGCCGAGTAACTTCCGGAAGACCGGTCCGGGTCAGGCGTCAGGCGCGGGCCACGCCGTGATAGTCGCAGTACCAGTCTGCAAACTTGCGCACCCCCACCTGAACTGGTGTTTCAGGGGCGTATCCCAGGGCCGCCGTGGTGTCCGAGATGTCGGCCTCCGTGAAGGCCAGATCTCCCGGCTGCATGGGCAGGAGGTTAAGCTTTGCCGGGCGACCCAGGGCCTCTGACAGAAGCTCGATGTAGGTCATCAGCTCGACCCGGGATCCCGCGCCGAGGTTGAGAATGCGCCAGGGGGCGACGCCGCTGGTCGCCGGATCCGGAGACTCCGCGCTCCACCGGGAATCAGGGGTCGCCGGGCGGTCCAGTGCGGCGATCACGCCGCGGACAATGTCGTCCACATAGGTGAAGTCCCTTTGCATCCGACCCTGGCCGTAAACGTCGAGAGGCAGGCCCGCCACGATGGCGTCGGCGAACCGGTAGAGCGCCATGTCGGGACGCGTCCAGGGACCATAGACGGTGAAGAACCTTAAGCCGGTGCAGGGAATGCCGAACAGATGCGCATAGGCGTGGGCCATCGATTCGTTGGCCACCTTTGTCGCCGCGTAGAGGGTCAACGGATGGTTCGCCGGCTGATGAGGCGAGAAGGGCAGAGCGCCATTGGCGCCATAGGCTGAGCTTGTCGAGGCGAACACCAGATGCGCCGGGGATGTTGCGCGACAGCCTTCCAGTACGCTCAGGAATCCGACAAGGTTGGAGTCGACGTAGGCTTCAGGGTGCTCCAGCGAGTAGCGCACCCCGGGCTGGGCGGCCAGATGGACCACGCCCGTCGGCTGGATTTCTTCAAACACCCTCGCGGTCGCCTCCCGGTCGGAGAGGTCGACCCGGAAATGCCGATAACCCGCCCGCTGCTCCAGAAGACCGAGGCGGGCCAGTTTCAGCCTGGGGTCATAGTAGGGGCTGATGCAGTCGAGCCCGATGACGGTCTCGCCGCGATCCAGGAGCGCCTGAGCGGCGTGAAAACCGATAAAGCCCGCAGAGCCGGTGACCAGGATCATTCAAAGCCGCCAGGGAACCCTAAGACCCCGTCCACCCGCGGGGACCTCGCCCTCCACGAGCCGCAGATCTGACTGCGGGGCCGAATGGGCAGGCCCTCTCCGGACCCCGGTGTCCAGCGGCCGGCGTCAACGATTGGAAACCACCCGCAGGGCCGGAACTCCAACGGTCTTCTCGCCCCGGATCTGGGCAACGAGATCGAACAGGGTGTTCCGGATCTCCTGTGCGTCGCCGCGGGCGGCGATCGCCTCCAGCCGCCGCAGATGGGCAGGGGCGACGCCCAGGGCGGTGGGAGAGACGACCTCGAGCACCTTGGGCGCGCACGGCACGGAAGCCTCCATGCCATCGAGAAGCTCTTCGCTGAGCTTCTCGCCGGGGCGGAGGCCGGTGATCTCGATTTCGATATCCTTGCCTGGCGTGCGCCCTGAGAGCGCGATCATCTGACGGGCAAGATCCATGATCTTAACCGGTTCGCCCATTTCGAGGAGGAACAGCCGGGCGCGATCCGGGTTTAGATCCCCGGCGCAGGTCGCGGTTGCGTGAAGAACCAGCTGGGTGGCTTCGGGTATGGTCATGAAGTAACGGGCCATCTCGGGATGGGTCACCGTGACGGGGCCGCCGCGATCGATCTGCGATCGGAAAATCGGAACCACCGATCCGGCCGAGCCAAGGACGTTTCCGAACCGGACCGCGGAAAACCGGGTCTCAGAGCCCTCCTGCTGACCCTGGATGACGGCTTCCGCGAGCCGCTTCGTCGCTCCCATGACATTTGACGGATCGACCGCCTTGTCGGTGGAGATCAGGACCATCTGGGCTGCGCCCGAAATCCTCGACGCTTCGGCGACGTTCCAGGTGCCCAGAACGTTGGTCAGGACGCCCTCAACGGGGTGGCGCTCGACCATGGAGACGTGTTTCAGCGCAGCGGCGTGGAATACGAGGTCCGGGCGTTCGGAAACAAGGCAATCGGTGACCCGGTTCGTATTGCGTACGTCGACCAGAGCGGCGTTCCGAGACAGGGTCGGGAAGGTCTCGCCCAACTCCCGGTCGATTTCGAAAAGCGCGGTTTCGGAGAAATCGAGCAAGGTGATGTGTCCGGCCTCGAGCGCCGCCACCTGCCGGCTCAACTCCGCGCCGATGGATCCGCCGGCTCCGGTGATCAGGACCCTGCGTCCCGAGATCAGCGACCGAAGCGCAAGGCGATCCAGCTCGATCGGATCCCGCGGCAGCAGTTCCTCCACGCTGATGTCGCGCATGGGCTGGAGCGCCACGCCGTCACTGCTGGAGAGGTCCACGATCGAGGGTAGGCGAAGGAGCCGCACGCCGTCATTCTTGAGCCGCCCGAGTTGGGAGGCGGTCAGGCCTGGCAGCCTCGCCGGCTCGTCCAGGAAGAGTATGGCCCGCGGATACTGATTCCAACGCCGCAGGTCGGCAAGGGCGGTCTCGAGCCTGTCGATCGACTCGATGATGCAGACGCCGCGAACCTGTTGACCGACCTCCCGAGAGTCCGGAGCGATGATGCCCACGGGCGTCCAGGTCGCGTCACGGCGGCGCCCGGTTTCCCGCAGATAGGTCTCTGCGGCGGCCGTCGGGCCGATCAGAAGAAGTTCAGGAGCCTGATGCGGCCTGTCGCTCAGCGTTTTCAGAGGTGCGAAGCTGTCCAGAGCCCGTTCGTGAGCCGCTCTCCTCAGCATTCGGGCGCTGATCGCGCCAGCAAGCTGAAAGATAGGGGCAAGCGCCAGCATGGAGCGGCTGAGGCCGCTGGCCCGATCTGCGACGAATTGCAGGAGAAGGAAACTTGCGGCGGTCAGCAGCGCGATCCGCGCCAGGACAAGCGCGTCCGGCGTCGAGACATATCGCCAGGGAGAGAGCTCTCTTCGGAAGAGGCCCGTGTAGGTCGCCGCCACCAAACCATAACTCAGGGCGTGGATGCCGACCGCCAGGAGGCTTTCCGGGTTCAGGTCGGAAGACCGACCGGCGGTGAGAACAAATGCGGCGAAAAACGCCGATGTCGCAATGACCGAATCCGCTAGGAGACTACGGGCCCGATTGGCCATTTGATCCACGCAACAGCTCCTTACTAGCGACGGCCTGACGCCCATAGGACGGCTGCGGCGGGGGTTGTCTGAAACTCAAACGCCCGATCCGCCAACTCCCGTCGCCGGACCACCACCCCTGTCGCACAGCAAGATTAACGACTTATCGCTTAGACCCTGTTTTCCAAAAAAAAGAAAGCCGCCAGGCCTCGGGCCGGCGGCTTTCTCTGTGGTTAGTGGCTCAGGCGCCGGGTCAGAAGGCGGCCTTGAGGCCGACTACGACGCGACCCGAGGTCAGCTTGCCGGGGTCATCCGACTTCTTGACGTTGGTGTCCCAGTAGCGGAGATCGAGGCCGAACTTGTCGGTGATGGCGTAACCGACCCCCAGGTTCCAGGTCTCGTAATCACCATCGCCTTCCAGCGCCTGGTGGCCGACCGCACCCGATGCCGAGACCTTGTCCATGAGCGGGACTGAACCGTTCAATTCGACATAGGTGGCCTTGCCGGTCTTGCCGAAATTCTCGGGCGTATAGAACACCGCGGCTCCGATCGTCCCGCTTCCGACAGGAGCCGAACCGGCCAGCTTGGCCTCCCAGAAGTCGTAGTTATCGCCGCTGTCCTGGTTTGTGTATCCGTAGCGCACAAGCCCGACATCGAGTGAGACGGGCCCCAGGGTCGGCTTGAAGCCCGCATAGAGATCATACTCTACATGGTCGGATCCGAAATCGACGTTTGAGAGCCAGGTCCCGGCGTAGAAGGTTCCGATCCCGAGGTCGGCGCCCCCGTAGACCTGGGCCTTGCTGTCGGTCTGGCTGTAGCCGCGGAACACGTAGTCCGAGGCCGCCCCGACGTTGAAGGATACGGAAGGCGCATCCTGGGCTTGGGCGGCGGTTCCGACCGCCAGGGCTGCGGCTGCAGCTGCAAGATAAACTGACTTCATATCTGGTATCCCCTTGATTTTCAGGCTTGACCCTGCGGCCCTGACCTTCCCTGTCTGGTTCCCTAGCGACCAGAGCGATCCCGTGCGGAGTCGCCGGCGACGCGTGACTGTTCAGGAATCGGGCGGTCACCGGGCTGTGGCGCCTGATTTCCGTGCGACGCCTTCACGCTTAGTGGTCTAAGGAAACACCCCGACAGATTAACAGGCCGTGAAGCCGCTTCATCGCATGGCGAGAGTGGCGAATCCCAAATGGGTTCCGGCGTCCACCAGCAGGGTCTCGCCGGTGACATGCCGTGATTGCCGCGAGGCGAGGAAGGCCGCGGCGGCCGCAACATCGTCGGCGGTGGACGCCACCTTCAGCGGGGTCGCCGCTGCAGATCCCTCGCGCAGTCTGGCGACCCTTTCCTCGGGCATGCCTTTGCCGAACCAGGGGGTGTCGATGAACCCCGGGCAGACCGCGTTGACGCGAATCATCGGCGCGAGGGCGCGGGCCAGCGAGAGGGTCAGGGTGTTCATGGCGCCCTTGGAGGCGGCGTAGGGCACGGACGAGCCAATCCCCGCTACGCCCGCGATCGACGAGGTATTGACCACGGCGCCCGGCTGGGGAGCGGCCTCGAGAAGGCTGCGGGCGGCCCGCACCATCTGGAAGGCGCCAACCACGTTGACCCCGTAGAGATGCAGGAAGTCCTCGGCCGAAACTGCGTCCAGGTCCGCATGATTCTGGGCGAACTTGGTCACGCCGGCGTTGTTGAAGAGGGCGTCGATGCGGCCAAGGGGCGCCGCGGCTGCGGCGATCCGGTGACAGTCCTCATCCTTCGAAACATCGCCTTGAACCAGGATTGTCCGGGCGCCTTCCGTGCGAACCAGAGCCGCAGTCTCTTCCGCCTCCTCCGCACTGCGGGCGAAATTGATCACGACGTCCGAGGCGCCCCGGCGGGCGGTTTCAATCGCAAGAGCGCGGCCCAGACCCGTGGAGGCTCCAGTGACGACAACGACGTAGTTACCGAAATCCGCTTGGCTCATGGGTTAGTCTCCTGCGTTTGCACGAGGCATAGGCCTATCGCAGTCGTTTCGAAAGGGAAGCCGGAACGGGCGAAGGAAATCTTGGTCGGGGGTCAGAAGAAATGCGCACTGCGGGCGCAGCCGAAGGGCGCACTCCGACGGATCGATGGGCTATATGCCCGGAAAGGCGCGGAGGCGGCGCCGGCGTGTGAGGCGATGGCATGACGGAAAAGGCGGACAGGTCGACCCTGACCCACCTTCAGAGGCTGGAGGCCGAGGCCATCCACATCCTGCGGGAGGTGGTCGCAGAGGCCGAACGCCCGGTCATGCTCTATTCGGTGGGCAAAGACTCCGCCGTCATGCTGCACCTCGCCGCCAAGGCCTTCTGGCCCTCGAGGCCGCCCTTCCCCCTTCTGCATGTGGACACGACCTGGAAGTTCCGGGCCATGTACGAGATGCGTGAGCGCATGGCGCGCGAACTGGGCTTTGACCTGATTGTCCACCGTAACCCCGAGGCCCTGGAGAAGGGGATCAACCCCTTTGACCACGGCTCAGCCCTGCACACGGATCTCTGGAAGACCGAGGGCCTGAAACAGGCCCTCGACCTGCACGGCTTCGACGCCGCCTTCGGCGGAGCCCGCCGCGACGAGGAGAAGAGCCGGGCCAAGGAGCGCATCTTCTCCTTCCGCTCCGCCCAGCACCGGTGGGATCCCAAGAACCAGAGACCCGAACTCTGGCGGCTGTACAACACCCGCAAGAACCTTGGGGAATCCATCCGCGTCTTTCCGATCTCGAACTGGACCGAGCTGGATGTCTGGCAATACATCCACCTCGAGAACATCCCGATCGTCCCGCTCTATTACGCCGACGTCCGACCCGTGGTGGAGCGCGACGGGACCCTGATCATGGTGGACGACGACCGCATGCCTCTGCGTCCGGGCGAGACGCCCACGATGACGTCGGTCCGGTTCCGAACCCTGGGATGCTATCCCCTGACCGGCGCCGTGGAGAGTACGGCTGCGACCCTGCCGGACATCATCCAGGAAATGTTGCTGACGACCACCAGCGAGCGCCAGGGGCGGGTCATCGACCACGACCAGGCGGCCTCCATGGAGAAGAAGAAGCAGGAGGGCTACTTCTGATGGCTCACCAGTCCGACCTCATCGCCACCGACATCGAGGCCTATCTGAAGGCCCACGAAACCAAGAGCCTGCTGCGCTTCCTGACCTGCGGGTCGGTGGACGACGGCAAGTCCACCCTGATCGGGCGGCTTCTCTACGACTCCAAGATGATCTTCGAGGATCAGCTGGCCGCCCTGGAGGCGGATTCCCGCCGGGTCGGCACCCAGGGCGGCGAGATCGACTTCGCCCTGCTGGTCGACGGTCTGGCGGCCGAGCGGGAGCAGGGCATCACGATCGACGTGGCCTATCGGTTTTTCTCTACGGACCGGCGAAAGTTCATCGTCGCGGACACGCCCGGACACGAGCAGTACACCCGCAACATGGTGACCGGCGCCTCGACGGCGGACGCTGCGGTCATCCTGATTGATGCGCGCCGCGGTGTCCTGACCCAGACCCGGCGCCATTCCTACCTGGTCCGTCTGCTGGGCATCCGGCATGTCGTTGTCGCCGTGAACAAGATGGATCTGGTCGACTGGTCACAGGCGGTGTTCGACCAGATCGTGAGCGAATACCGCGCCTTCGCGGCGCAGATCGGAATTGAGACGTTCCAGGCCATCCCGATGTCGGCGCTCAGGGGGGACAATGTCGCCGAGAAGGGCGCAGGCGCCCCCTGGTACGAGGGCCCGACCCTCCTGTCGTGGCTGGAGGACGCCCCGGTAGGCGATGACGCCGCGGCGCGGCCCTTCCGCATGCCCGTCCAGTGGGTCAACCGCCCCAACCTGGACTTCCGGGGGTTCTCGGGCCTTGTCTCGGCGGGGACTGTCCGCCCCGGCGACACGGTGCGCGTGGCCCCCTCGGGTCGCGAGAGCCGGGTTCGGCAGGTCATAATAGGGACCGGAGAGGCCGACGGGGCCCAGGCTGGCCAGTCCGTCACCCTGACCCTTGAGGACGAGATCGACATCAGCCGGGGCGATGTTCTGGCGAAGGCCGATGCGCCCGTCAGCGTCGCCGACCAGTTCGAGGCTGCCCTGGTCTGGATGGATGAGGCGGCGATGCTGCCTGGCCGGCCCTACCTGCTGAAGCTGGGAACCCGGACCGTCTCCGCCACGATCACCGAGCCCAAGTACAGGGTGAACGTGAACACGATGGAGCACCTTGCGGCCAAACGCCTCGATCTCAACGAGATTGGCGTCTGCAACATTTCCACCGACGCGGCGATCGCCTTCGAGCCCTATCCGGAGAGCCGCGATCTCGGCGGGTTCATCCTGATTGACCGGATCTCCAACCGTACGGTGGGCGCTGGGATGATCCACTTCGCCCTCCGGCGAAGCCAGAACGTGCACTGGCAGGCCCTGGACGTGGACCGGGCGGCGAGAGCCGCCCTGAAGGGCCAGCGGGGCCGGGTGATCTGGTTCACCGGGCTTTCCGGATCCGGCAAATCCACAATCGCCAATCTCGTTGAAAAGAAGCTCCATGCAATGGGCCGGCATACCTATCTGCTGGATGGAGATAACATCCGCCATGGCCTGAACCGGGACCTTGGCTTCACCGACGAGGACCGGGTGGAGAACATCCGGCGGGTGGCCGAAGTGGCGAGGCTCATGGCCGACGCCGGCCTGATCGTCTTGGTTTCCTTCATCTCGCCCTTCCGCGCCGAACGGGCCCTGGCCCGCAGCCTCATGCCCGAGGGCGACTTCGTGGAGGTCTTCGTGGACACGCCTCTCGCGGTCGCCGAGCAGAGGGACGTGAAGGGCCTCTACGCCAAGGCCCGGGCGGGCGAGCTGAAGAACTTCACCGGCATCGACAGCCCTTACGAGCCGCCTGAGGCGCCCGAGATCCGCATCGACACCACGCGCCTCCAGCCCGCCGACGCCGCCGAGTCCATCACCGCCTGGCTCGAGGGCGAACCCGACTACACCATCTGATGCGGGTCGGGACGCTTGCCCGGCGTCCGCCTGCGGGGTAAGCGGCCCGGATGAGCGAGATAGAGGTCACCCAGCTGGGGAAGGTGGTGGCGGGCTTCGACAGTCCTGAGGCCGCCGTCCTGGAACGCGTGCCCAACCCCCAGAAGGGCCAGACCTACCTGGCGCGGTTCACCGCCCCGGAATTCACGTCCCTGTGCCCGGTCACAGGTCAGCCCGACTTCGCCACCTTGGTCATCGATTACGCCCCCGCCGATTGGCTGGTGGAGTCGAAGTCGCTCAAGCTTTTCCTGGCGTCCTTTCGAAATCATGGTGCTTTCCATGAGGATTGCACCCTCACGATCGGACGTCGCCTGGTTGAGGTCGCCCAACCGACATGGTTGCGCATCGGCGGCTACTGGTACCCGCGCGGGGGGATCCCCATCGACGTCTTTTGGCAGACGGGCGCGCCGCCGGAAGGTCTCTGGCTGCCGGACCAGGGCGTGGCGCCCTATCGCGGACGCGGCTGATACGCGTCAGGCCCGCCAGATGGAGGTGAGGGCCGCCGGGTCCGGTCTTTCCCGCTCGCGCGGGGCCTCGCCCGCCGTGCCGATCAGGAGGTACCCGGCCACCTTCTCGTCGACGGTCAGGCCCAGCAGGCTGCAGGCCTGAGGGTCGTAGGCGTACCAGTCCGTGATCCAGTTGGCGCCGAAGCCCATGGCCGTCGCAGCATACAGGAGCGCGGTGCAGACGGCCCCAGCAGAGAGGCGTTGCTCCCACTCCGGGATGTTCCCGGCGCGCGGGCTGGAGATCACCACGATGCAGGAGGGGGGCGTACGCAGCTTGCCGAGCTTGCCGGCGGCCCGGTCATCGCCGCGGCTGAGCGCGATGGCCTCCAGGGCGTCGGCAAAGGCCGCCTTGTTCGAGCCATCCAGGATGACGAACCGCCAGGGAGCGAGCTTGCCGTGGTCGGGAACCCTGGCGGCCAGCTGTACGAGGTCAGAGATCGCCTCAGGAGACGGCCCGGGCTCCGACAGGGTCAGGGCCGATGCGGACCGGCGACGGGCCAGGAATTCGAGGACCCCGGGAGCAGACGTCTGCGGGACCGGCTCGCCAAAGGCCGGCGCGGCGGGCAGGGCGGGGCGGGGCCGGTCAGTCATGTTGAGCCTCTCTGGATGTGCGGCCTCACATAAAGGCCCTGCCGGGGCGCGCAAGCCGGGGATTCGCACCGGCCTCTCCCTGTGATAGACTTACGCCGTCAGCGGGGGAGTACCGGATGTCCCAGAAGCTCGAGGTGATTGATCCGCGCGCCGCGCCGCCCGTCTGGGCGGCCCTTCGGAACGAGGCTGAACATGCCGCCCGGACCGAGCCGGCTCTGGCGTCGCTGGTCAATGCGGTCATTCTCAGCCACGACAACCTGGGCGACGCCCTTTCCTGCCAGCTGGCCCACAAGCTGGGGGATCAGGAACTGCGGTCGATGAGTCTTAGGGAGCTCGCCCTCGACGCCTATCGCAGCGCCCCCGCCCTGGTGGAGACGGCGGAGGCCGACCTCAGGGCTGTCTTCGAGCGCGACGCGGCCTGCAAGGGCTATGTGCAGCCGTTTCTGTTCTTCAAGGGCTTCCAGGCGCTCCAGACCCAGCGCATCGCGCACTGGCTCTGGGACCAGGGTCGGGAGACAATGGCCTTTTACCTGCAGAGCCGGATGAGCGAAATCTTCCAGGTGGACATCCACCCGGCGACCCGGATCGGTTCCGGCGTTTTTATCGACCATGGCACCGGGATCGTGATCGGCGAGACGGCCGTGATCGGCGACGATGTCTCGCTGCTGCAAGGGGTCACCCTGGGCGGCACCGGGGCGGAGCGCGGCGACCGACACCCCAAGATCGGGCGTGGCGTCCTGCTGGGCGCGGGGGCCAAGGTCCTGGGAAACATTCATATCGGCGACTTCGCGAAGGTCGCATCCGGTTCTGTCGTGCTGAAGCCGGTGCCTGCGCACTGCACAGCGGCCGGGGTTCCCGCCCGGCTGGTCAACTGCCCTGCGGGCGAGGCGCCCGCACGAAGCATGGACCATACCCTTGCGGATGTGGTCTACGATTACGTCATCTGATCCGCGGATCAGCCGCCGGGGCGGGGCCCCGGGAGTTTCAGCCTGTCGACGGAGCAGACCCTTGGACGAACGCACCCTCCGCAAGATCGAAGGTCACCTCCGCGGCGCCTTCGCCAACGCGCGGATCAATGTCGTGCCGCGTCCGCGGCAGAAGGACTCTGCGGAAGTCTACATCGGCGAGGAATTCGTCGGCGTGGTCTTCGAGGATGAAGACGAAGCCGGCTCCTTCATGTTCGAGATGGCCATCCTCGCCGAAGACCTGCCCTGATCCCGGGCAGGGTCCGCTCAGAGGACCCCCAGCATCTCGGCCACCAGCGGATGTCGCACGATGTCCCGCTCGGCAAGGCGCACCACAGCGATGTTCCCGACCGCCTCCAGCCGCTCGGCGACCGGGGCCAGGCCTGACAGTTCCGGCAGAAGGTCGGATTGCGCCGGGTCGCCCGTCACGACCATGGTCGAGTGCCAGCCCAGTCGGGTCAGTAGCATCTTGAGCTGGACGTAGGTGCAGTTCTGCGCCTCGTCGATGACCACGAAGGCGTTGTTCAACGTGCGTCCGCGCATGAAACCGACCGGCGCGATCTCGATGATCCCCTCGGCCATCATGGCCCGCACCCGCTTCATGGACAGGCGGTCCGAGAGGGCGTCGTAGAGCGGGCGCAGGTAGGGGGCCATCTTGTCCTCCATCTCGCCCGGCAGGAAACCTATGGATTCTCCGGCCTCAACGGCGGGGCGGGACAGGACGATCCTGCCGACCTTTCCCGCCTCAAGCGCCTCCACGGCCTTGGCGATGGCCAGGTAGGTCTTGCCCGTCCCGGCCGGGCCGAGGGCCAGGACAAGGTTGTAGGCGTCAATTGCGGCCATCATCGCCTTCTGACCCTCTGACATGGCCCGGACGGTCTTGACGAAGGCCTGGTCACGCTCATCCTCCGCTGGCCGAGGCAGGGGAGACCAGGCCCGCTCGACCGGCAGCCGGCGGATCCGCGGATCCCCTTCGAACTCTGAAAGATCCAGGGCGCCTTCGCGAAGTTGACGCTTCAGGGCTCGCTTGGTCATGAGTGCCTCCGGCTGGGCGTGAAAATGGGGCGCATCCGGATCGGACCGCCCCTTGGGAAAAGCGCTAAGCTGAGATCGACGCGGCGTCGGGAGGCGCCCGGCGGGCCGCCTCCTCGCTGTCCTGCCGGCGGCGGAGGCCGCCTGGGGCTGTGCATCGACATCCGGTCTCCCGTATTCGGGATAAAGCCGCGACACAGGGCTTCGCAGCCCCGAATCGCCTGTCTAGGATGATAGCGGTGGTGTTGCCGAAGCGTGAACGCGCTGGTCACCAAAGGGTCACGGGAGGCACGATGTCTGTCTATTCACTGGGCGAAGCAACGCCAGAGCTGCCCGCAGACGATGAGTACTGGATCGCCCCCAACGCCGCCGTGATGGGGCGCGTGATCCTGAAGCGAAACGCCTCGGTCTGGTGGGGGGCCACCGTGCGCGGTGACAATGATCCCATCGAGATCGGCGAGAACTCCAATGTCCAGGATGGTTCAGTCCTCCATACGGACACCGGCTCGCCCCTGACGATCGGGGCGAATGTCACCGTGGGCCACATGGTCATGCTCCACGGCTGCACCATCGGCGACAACACACTCGTCGGGATCGGCTCGATCATCCTGAATGGCGCCCGGATCGGGAAGAACTGCCTGATCGGCGCCAACTGCCTGATCACCGAGGGCAAGGAGATCCCGGACAATTCCCTGGTCATGGGCGCGCCGGGCAAGGTGGTCAGGGAGCTGTCGGATGCCCAGGCGCGGTCGGTGTCCATGGGTGCGAATCATTATGTCGAGAACTGGAAGCGATACCGGGCCACCCTGCGGCATAAGGGTTGACCGCGCCGTCGCGGGAACGCTTTCTGGCTTGACCAAGAATGGATCGAGGGAGACGGGCCATGGGCTACGAACACATCCGCGTGGACACTGAGGGTCACGTCACCATCTTCACGCTGAACCGTCCGGACGTGATGAACGCCCTGCATTCGCCGGCGCACTTCGAGATGCACGAGGCCCTCAACGCCTTCGCGGAGGACCCGGACCAGTGGGTGGGGATCATCACCGGCGCCGGCGAGCGCGCCTTCTCCGCAGGCAATGACCTCAAGCACCAGGCCACGGGCGGGGAGATGCGCAGCCCGCCCTCGGGCTTCGCGGGCCTGACCTCGCGATTCGACCTTACAAAGCCGCTGATCGCCGCCGTGAACGGCGTGGCGATGGGCGGCGGGTTCGAGATCGCGCTCGCCTGCGACATCATCGTGGCGTCCGAGGCGGCGGTGTTCGCCCTGCCGGAGCCGAGGGTCGGCCTTGCAGCCCTGGCCGGCGGCCTGCACCGGCTGCCGCGGGCCATCGGCGTCAAGCGCGCGATGGGCATGATCCTGACGGGGCGGCGGGTCTCCGCCGCCGAGGGCGCCGAACTGGGCTTCGTCAACGAGGTGGTCCCGCCGGCAGAGCTGATGGTCGCGGCGCGCCGCTGGGCGGGCCAGATCGCCGAGCTTTCGCCCATGTCCGTCCGGGCGTCCAAGGAGGCGGTGTTCAAGGGCCTCGATGAACCCACCCTCGAGGCGGCGATCAAGGGTCAGAACCGCTATCCCGCAGTCGCGGCCCTGTTCACCTCCGAGGACTTCGTCGAGGGGCCGCTGGCTTTTTCGCAGAAGCGGGCGCCGAACTGGAAGGGGCGCTGACGCGCACCTCTTGCCCGGGGCGGGCAAGATCGTCAGAAGGGCGCAACTGATCCGTTTCGCTGCGAGGCCCGCCCATGGACGCCTATGACTACATCATCATCGGGGCCGGCTCGGCCGGCTGCGTGCTGGCTGCGCGCCTGACCGAGGACCCAAGGGTTCGCGTCCTGCTCCTTGAGGCTGGAGGCAAGGACAAGTCACTCATGGTCCGCATGCCCGCCGGCGTGGGCGGCCTGATCGGCGACAAGGGCGATTACAACTGGGGCTTCTGGACGGAGCCGGAGCCCCACCTCGACGATCGCCGCCTCTGGTGGCCCCGGGGCAAGGGCTGGGGCGGGTCGTCCTCCATCAACGGCATGATCTACATCCGCGGTCACGCGCGGGATTACGATCAATGGCGCCAGATGGGTCTTGAGGGCTGGGCCTACCGGGACATCCTTCCCTACTTCAAGCGCTCGGAAGCTTATGAGGGTGGCGCCGATGACTGGCACGGCGCAGAAGGGCCGCTGAAGGTCTCCAAGGCCTCGGACCCCAACCCGATCTACGCCGCGGCGATCGCAGCAGGGGGTCAGGCCGGTCATCCCCTGACGAACGACTTCAACGGCCGCCAGCAGGAGGGTTGGGGGCCGTATCAGCTGACCGTCCATGACGGTGAGCGGTGGAGCGCTGCGCGCGGCTACCTGCACCCGGTCCTCTCCCGCCCGAACCTGACCTGCATCACCGGTGCACGGACGACCCGCATCCTCGTCGAGGGCGGTGTCGCCACCGGCGTGGAGTACGCCGACGAGAAGACCCGGACCCGCACCCAGGTTAAGGCGAATCGCGAGGTGCTCGTCTGCGCCGGGGCGGTGCAGTCGCCGCAGATCCTGCAGCTGTCCGGTATCGGCGACCCCCAGGCCCTTTCCGCCGCCGGTATCGAGACCGTTCAAGCCCTGCCAGGCGTCGGGCAAAATCTGCAGGATCACCTGGACGTGACCCTGTCCTGGGCCTGCCCCCAGCCCATCACCATCTATTCTCAGCGCAAGGGGCTGAAGACCCTGCTGGTCGGGATCAACTACCTGCTCTTCAAGAAGGGCATTGGCCGCCGCCAGTTCCTGGAATCCGGCGCCTTCCTCAAATCGCGTCCGGACCTCGACCGTCCCGACCTCCAGGTCCACTGTGTGCTGGCGGTCATGCAGAACCACGGCAAGACGGTGGTGAACCGCGACGGCTTTACCTTCCACGTCTGCCAGCTGCGCCCCGAGAGCCGGGGCAGGGTGGGCCTGCGTTCAGCGGATCCTTTCGATGATCCCGCCATCTTCGCGAACTATCTTTCGGCGGAAGAGGACCGACGCGCCCTGCGGGAGGGCGTCCGGATGATGCGCGAGGTGGCCCGCCAGCCGGCCCTTGATCCGTACCGGTCGGAGGAGCTGTTCCCCGGCGAGGAAATCCAGACGGATGGGGCCATCGACGGCTGGATCCGCGGGTCGGCCGAAACGATCTATCACCCGGTGGGGACCTGCCGGATGGGCGGCGAAGGCGATCCCATGGCGGTGGTCGACGCCCAGTTAAAGGTCCGGGGCTTGAGGGGGCTGCGGGTGGTCGACGCCTCCGTCATGCCGACCCTGGTCGGCGGCAACACCAACGCCCCGACCATAATGATCGCTGAAAAGGCCGCCGACATGATCCTGGGGCGGCCCGCCCTTGCGCCCGACGACGCCGAGGTTGCGGCCTGATCAGGTGGCGGGACGGGCCGCGCGGGACTCGGGAACCACTTCCAGGCGCCACATCCTGCCGGCCGGGAGCCACTTCCGGGCCGCAGCCTGTATGTCGGACACCGTCAGGCTTTCGAGGGTGGGGATGAGGCTCCGCAGGGCGTCGAGCTGCCTTGGATCAGCCTGAACGCCGGAGAGGGCGCTGAGCCAGTAGCCGTTCGTCTCCCGTCCCCGCAGGATGCTCTCAAGTGTGGGCTTGAGCGCCCTGGCAAGCTCGTCCGCCGTAGGTGGCTGACGGGAGAGGTCGGCGGCGATCTTCCGGATGTCTGTGGTCACCGCACCGATCCGGTCCGGCGGGATCTCCACGTAAGTCGAGATGTAGCCCCAGCCAGGTAGCACGAGACTCTGGGTCGCGTCGGCGCTGGGGGAGTAGGTCGCGCCCTGCTTCTCGCGCAGTTCGTCGGTCAGCCGAAGGCCGATGACCTCCGCCAGAAGGCGGTTGGCGCGGGCGCCGTTCGGGTCCGCGAAGAAATCCGTCGTCGGCCATGCGGTGAAGAGGATGGCCTGGTCCGCGCGGCCCCCGTGCGTTCGCACCACCGCCTCGCCGCCGCCCACCGGGGGCGACACCTGGAGCCGATCTGCGGGGATCGGGGCTGGCTCGGCGCGTCGGGGAAGGGCGCCAAAGGTCCGCGCGACCGCGTCGATCGCCTTGTCGACCGTGACGTCGCCGACGACCACCACCTCTAGGGGGCCCGACGCGAGGGCGGGGTCCACGGCCCGCCTAAGATCATCAAGGCGGGCGGTGGCGAGGCTCTCGCGCGAGGGGAAGGCCCAGCGAACGTCTCCGCCGCGCAGCAGGGCCGCCAGATCCCGTCCGAGGACGCCTCCGCTGGTGGAGGCGAGCTGATCATGAATACTTGCGGCCACCGCGGCGAAGCGGTCGAAGGCTTCCGGGCGCCAGCCCGGATCGGAGACGTAGGCGGCCAGAACCTGCATCTGGGTGTCGAGATCCTCGCCCCGGGTGGTCCCGGAAAACACGAAGGCGTCATCCGCAAGGCCGAAGCCTGCGGAATAGACCTTGCCGGTCAGGGCCTTGTCGAGGTCGCGAGCGCTGATCCGCGCCGGACCGCCCTCAATCAGGGCGCCGCCCGACCATTCAGGGCTGGGTCGGTCGGTGGGAAGTCCAAGGCGTCCCGAGCCAACATTCACGCGGACAAGAATTTGTCCTTCGGTGAACTTGGTCGGTTTCACCGTGAGTCGCACGCCATTGCCGAAACGCACGAAGACAGCGTCGAGGTCCGCTGCGTCGCGGCGCTCGGTTACGCCGGAGGGCGTACCGAAGGTGGTGTAGGGCCAGATCGCCGCCGCGCCGCCGACGCCGGGCGATACCTTCGCCTTGAGGCTTCGGCGGGCGGCCTCGGTCACCGTCGCCTCACCGCCTTCGATCGCCTTGGGGGATGTCAGGAAGATCAGCGGGCCGGATCCGCGGAACAGCTCGGCCGCCGTGCGGTTGAGGACGGAAAGGCCTAGGGCCTTCACCGTGCGCTCGAAGCGTTCGAGATCCTGCTCCGGGCTGGTGACGACGTCGTGGTCAGTGATTGAGCCGGTGATTGCGCCAGCGAGTTGCGCTGGAGTTTGGGTCGCGGCGCCGGCGCGGTTGGCCGTCAGCGAGGCGCGGTAGTCGCCCACCACTCGATCCACCTCGTCCTTGCCGACCCCGAATGATTCGATGCGCCTTTGCTCGGCGAGTATCGCTTCGAGCGCCTTTGCCCAGTCGCCGCCCCGGGCGAGGGCGTAGATGCTGGAGGTCTTCTGGGCCCGAAAGGGTTGGCTGCTTGAGCTGGCCGCCCCGATGAACGGGGGGTCCGGGTTCCGCGCGAGATCCGACAACCTCTGGTTCAGGACGGAAAGGATGATGTCACGGTGAAGGTCCCTGCGGCGCCCGGCCTCGGAGTCGGGGGACAGATCCGGGGGGGAGGCCCAGGCGACGGAGATCGCGGCGGGCAGGCCGGGGTCGACGAAGATCCGGGCCTCGACGCCGCGCCGGGCGACCTTGCCCAACTCTGGCTCCGGGCCGGCAGGACGCGCCTCCCGCCAGTCTGAGAAGGTTTCGCGGATGCGCGCTTCAACGGCGTCCGGGTCGAAGTCGCCGACCGCCACCAGTACGGCGTTCCCGGGCCTGTACCAGGCCTGATAGAAGGCCTTGAGTCCGGCCGCGTCGACGGACTTCAGGACAGCCACTTCGCCGATCGGGAAGCGGCGGGGGGGCAGCTGGCCCTGGAACTGGAAATCCGAGGCCGCGCGGGAGGCTCGCAGGGCGGGGCCGTCTCTCGACCGCTCTTCCGAAAGGATCACGCCGCGCTCGCGGTCGACCGCCGCCGGTGCGATCGTAAGCTCGCCGGCGACTTCCCGCAGCAGCATGAGGCCGGTGTCCAGGGTCTCGCGGTCGGTCTTCGGCAGGTCGAGCTTGTAGATGGTTTCCTCGAAACCTGTGGAGGCGTTGGTGTCTGCGCCGAAGGCCAGACCCAGCCGCTCAAGGATCTTGACCATCTCGCCCTCCGGCACTCGGGTCGATCCGTTGAAGGCCATGTGCTCCATGAAGTGCGCGAGGCCCTGCTGACCCTCGGCCTCGTTCAGGGAGCCGGCGGAAATGTGCAGCCGAAGCGCGGCCTGTCCCGGGGGAACCGCCTGTCGCCGGATCGCGTAGCGCATGCCGTTGGGCAGGACGCCGAAGCGGAAGGAGGGGTCCGCGGCGACATCGGAGGTCGCCTGGGGCCAGGAGGGCAGGCGCGCCTCGACGGCGACTTGGGCCGGGGTCCTCGCCGCGGACGGCCCAGCAAGAGCCAGAGCCGCGACAAACGTGGCCAAGACGGCGGTCGAGATGCGACGGGCGTGGGTCATGTGCTCTCTCATTGCCTGCTGCGGCGCTCTGGGCTTCACTATCGTATGCAAAGCAGGAGCCCGACAAGTCAGCGGCGGCCTCTCGGAGATTGGAATGCCCGACCGTTGGACCGATGAAACAGATCCGCCCTTGGACCGCTCGGGCGGCGAGCCGGCGATCACGGCCCCCGCAGGCGCCCTGGCCCTCGCGGGCCTTCTGCTGCTCGCCTTCGTTCTTCAGAGCGCTGTGGCTCCGCCCGCCCTGGTCAACGCGCTCGTCTATGCGCCCGCGCCGACCCCGCTCGCCAGACCCCTGACCTTGTTTACGGCGATCTGGCTCCATGGCGGCTGGGGGCATCTGGGTATGAACGCCGCCTTCGCCCTCGCCTTCGCCACGCCGCTGGCGCGCTTCCTGGGGACGGGTGTCAGAGGAACCGTGTCTCTCTTTCTTTATTTTTCGGCCTGCGGGGTCCTGGGGAACCTTGGGTTCGGCGCGCTTCACGCCGGCCAATCCTATGGCCTGATCGGCGCATCGGGCGGCGTGTCGGGCCTCGCCGCCGGCGCCGCGCGAATCGTCGGAGGCAACGGCGGGATCGGGGGGCTTCGCTCGCCCTTCGTCGTGTCGATGGGCGTTGCATGGATCCTGAGCAACCTTGTCGTCGCGGTGGCCGGCGGGGCGCTGATCGAAGGCGGGGCCCAGATCGCCTGGGAGGCCCACCTCGCCGGGTTTGTCGCGGGATTCGTGCTCCTGCGTCCCTTTGCAGCGCTTGCGGGGGCATCCCGCGCCTGATCGCGCCGAGTTTTTCCTTGCCAGGGGGGCCGGAGGGGGCTAGTTAGAGCGCCTTCAATCGGCGGGCGCGTTCCTTCAGAGACGTTCACCAACGTCTCGCGCGAGCGCTTGTCCCTTCAGGGCCGGGGTTCGGAACTTTCTCCGAAAGGTTCGTTTCTGGCGATTGACAGGGAAGGAGCGGC